>CAZHKL010000008.1:0-12969 GCA_964532695.1 uncultured Gammaproteobacteria bacterium
GAACAAATCGTTCCCGCTCCCTTGGCGCAGGGATTTTGTTTTTGAACATCAGGCGCCGGGTTTTTTTCTGCGCAATTGCCGGGATAAGGAAAAGGATAGGCTGCCCAACGAGAGTCACCCTGCTTGAGATTTTCGCCAGGACTGATCACTAGACCTTCAGCCCAATCAACAACTTCTTCTTGACCAGTCAGTTCCTCGTGGGGAATGGATTTAAGTTTTAAGGCCTTGAATTCAACCGTGGCCGGGTTAATGGTATAGAGCAAAAGATAAGAACCAAGGGCGAGAATTAAACCAATGACCGCATTATTAATTGTTTTTTTAGCTTCGGTGATCTTACCCGGATCGCCGCCGGCAAAAATCCATTTTAGACCGCCCCACATAATTAAGGCCACGGCCACCACCCCGGCCAGGCCGACCAGATATTGATAAACACCAGCCAGATAATCAGCCAGATAGGAAACATAAATAAAACCCTCCTTATCTGGTTGGGCAATGGCTGAAAATGGTTTAATCGTCGGGATGTCAATTTTAAGATTAGGCTCAAGTCCGGCGGCCAGAGCGGCGGCAAACCAAGACCAATTTTTATTTTTGGATGAGGGCATTGATCAGGCTGGAAAATTCCGGCCAGGTAGCGCCAGAGAAGGGCTGATCATTAATAAAAATTGAAGGCGTACCCGAGAGTTTCAGGGTCAAGGCCTCGGCTTGACTCGCCAAAACCCGGGTTTTTTCGCGGCCGGATTCTAAACATTGTCTCATTGCCTCTCGGTCAAGACCAAGACTCGCGGCCCAGTCTTCATGCGGTCGAAGACCAAATTCAGCCGTTCGAGCAAAAAGCAGGTCATGATATTCCCAAAATTTGCCCTGCTCGCCGGCGCAGCGCGCGGCTTCAGCCGAACGAGTGGCATCGGGGTGGCGGGCATCATTGGGAAAATCCTTCCAAACCAGCCGCGCCTCGCGCGGATAGGTTTCCAAGATTTGAGTCAAAATCGGTTCAAGTTCAGCGCAGGCCGGGCAGACATAGTCGCCAAATTCAATAATCGTGATCTGGGCCTTGGCCGGTCCTCGATAGTAGTCAAGAAAAGTCACCCTGGGTTTGGCTGGCGGACCAGCTTCAGGCTGGGAATCGGTCAAGGGACCAGCCGCGGCTGGTTTTTCAATCCTGGTTTTTTTGATGGTTGCTCGGCCAAAAATGATGATTCCTCCGGCTAAAAAAAGAGTCAGAATCAAAATCAACAGGGTTGGACGCATAGACTAACGTAATTGCATTTGTTTTAATTGACCGGTGCGCGAGTCAATAAAATAGAGAAAACGGCCGTCAGCCGAAACTGAAAGTTCCTCCATTGAGGTTTCTTCGCTGGGCGAGCCGATCAGGGTTTTTATTCCCGTCAAGACATCAAGGCGATAAACTAGGTCAGGAACATCGCGGGCCAGAGCCGGCACCAGACCATAACCCTCGGGCAGAGAACGGGGGACCGCGCAAAAAGCAGTCTGGGCGTCGGCAAAAACGCATTTATCCGCCCAGGTCTGGAGTCCGATCGAGCGGCGGCCGCTGCCGATTTGGTCGCCTTGACCGCCAACGATCCAAAGCGCGGGATTATAATTATTTTCCACGTTCCAGACGCTGTAAAGAATTTTTTTGCCGTCCGGCGTCCAAAGCGGCCGAAAATCGCGGCCCTCAACTGTCAGGGATT
This sequence comes from uncultured Gammaproteobacteria bacterium, assembly GCA_964532695.1. GTDB lineage: Bacteria > Patescibacteriota > Patescibacteriia > CAZHKL01 > CAZHKL01 > CAZHKL01. The sequence goes on from CAZHKL010000008.1 coordinate 1,692, forward strand.
TGAAATTTTCCTTGTTTTTGCCCACGAGATATATTTCCGAACGGTCAAAACCCAAACTCCGGCCAGTGTCGGAAAAGGCAATCACTTGATCATTGGGCGACCAAGCTGAAATGACCTTGTCCGCGTTTTCACCCAGGGCCTCCACGGCCCGGGCCTCGCTTCCATCCGCCTTGGCCATAATCAGCCAACGGTTGTTAGGATCAATCCCCAAGCTTTTAGCCACGATCTGTTCGCCATTGGGAGAAAAGTTAAAGCCCTCCCAATGCTTGGGAATGGTCACTTGTTCCTGACGGTCAAAATCAAAAAGGATATTGGCGCCGTCGGGATATTCCAGAATGGCTCGCCGACTGCCTGGCGCCCAATTGATTTTTTGGACATTAAAAAATTGCCGATCAGAAAGCTGGGTTGCTTGGCCGTCTGGCCGACGTTGATAAAAACGGCTGTCATCAGGATTATAATAGGTTAGACTTTGACCATCAGCCGCCAGGCGAGCGGCCTTAACTATTGTTTCGGACAGGAGCTGGGTTTGAGTCGGCCCGCCTTGGGCAATTGTAGTTGGAACAGGAATGGCAGAAGGCGGAGGAGCGACCGTGGGCAGCGGAGCGCCTGGGGCGACAGTTGGCAGACCAGGCAGAGGCAAGGGCGCGGCCAGTTCTTCAGGCGGAACCGGGGCAATGGGCGCGCGAAAAAAGACCCAATATAGACCAAAACCAATCCCAATGGTCAAAAGCAGAAGGAGTCCGGCTAAAACAATTTTGTTTTTCATAAGATTAAAAGGTCTTTAGAATCCAAAGGCGTCTTTGAAAATTTCTGAACCAAATTCGATTGGGTGAAAGGCGGCATAAATGGCGGTCAGAAGGCTAATGATCAGGGTGAGATAGACCAGGGTGATTAAGCCGCCCAGGGGATAGATGAGAAAAACGCGGCCGAAAAGCCGGGCCGGATTAATTAGCCAAGACGGAATTTTTTTGGCTAGGGAAGCCTTGGGAAAAACAGCCGCGTCAATGGGATCAGCCAAGGGCGAACCAAAAATGCCAAAAGCCAAATCTTTAAATGTCGTGTAGAAAAAAAGCAAAACCCAAGACAAGCCAAAAGTGCTAAACCCGGCAGTGGTGACAATGTCAACCCAGAGAGGTTTGATCAAGGCATGGGTTGACTCATTTAAAACTCGGCCGGCCACATCATCCGCTCCGGCGCTGGTTGGCAATGGACCGGCTTCCGTAGTTCGGGGTTCGGGTTCTTCAGATTCTTCTGGTTCTTCTCCTGTCTCTTCTGGTTCTTCAGGTTCAGTTTGGTCATTTTGGGCTTTGGCCAACTCAATTTGCCAATTAACTTCTTCAGCGGAGGTCATATTAAAATTGGCTGATCTTTTTCCAGAACAACCTTGATTCGTCGAAATTCAGAAGGGGGTGATTCGAGCAAGAGGGTGGCGATTTGACTCTCCAACGCATCCTGAATGACGCGGCGAATGGCTCGCGCGCCATGTTCTTGATTAGTCCCATGTTCAACAATCCACTGTCGCGCGGCTGGCTCTAGGGTCAGGACTAGATTTTGATTGGCCAGGCGCTGATTAAGTTCCCAAAGTTCAAGATCAACAATTTTTTCCAGGGTGGCTGGTTCAAGGGGCTGGAAAACGCAGACGCGATCAATGCGGTTGAGAAATTCAGGCCGAAAACGGTCGCGCAGCGCGGCTTGCAGATCAGCTGCCAAATCCCCAAAGGCGGCGGCTGGATCAGGAAGAAAACCAATTCCTTGGCCGCGGAATTTTTCACTGCCAATGTTAGAGGTCAAGATCAGAATCGTGTTTTTGAAGTTGATTTTGCGGCCAGTGGCGTCAGTTAGGTGGCCCTCATCCAAAATTTGGAGCAGGAGATTCAGCACATCCGGGTGGGCTTTTTCCAATTCGTCAAAAAGGATCAGGGAATAGGGTTTGTGTTTGACCGCGTCGGTCAGCTTGGCGCTTTCTTTATAACCAACATAGCCGGCCGGCGCGCCAATCAATTTAGAAATGGTGAAACCCTCGGAAAATTCGGACATATCGAGACGGATGAGCGCGTCCTGATCTTCAAAAACCGTGGCGGCCAAGAGTTTGGCTAGTTCAGTTTTGCCCACGCCCGAAGGACCAATAAAAAGAAAAGAGGCTAGGGGACGTTCGGGCCGCGCCAATCCAGTCTTGGCGCGCCGCACAAATTCAGCCACCTGCCGGATCACCTCTCCTTGACCCAAAATCCGTTTTTGCAGAATCTCTTCGAGATTAAGCAGACGCTCCCGTTCATTCTCAAGGAGGCTGGCCGTCGGCACCCCGGTCATGCGCGAGACCACCTCGGCAATGTGCTGGCCAGTGATCCGGCCGCGGGTCTGGTTTTTACCTCGGGAACGGGGCCGAGTCGTCAGTTTTCCCAGTTTTTCGGCGCAGGCGCGTTCCTGCTCTTTCAGACTGATGGCTTCAATGAAACGTTCCTCGGTCACGGCCAATCTTTTTTCTTCGCGCAGCCGCTCCCGTTCTTCTTCCAGGGCGCGAATCTTTTTTTGGAGATTTGAAGATTTTTGGCGAACGCGGATTGAGGAGGCGGCTTCATCAATCAAATCAATGGCCTTATCCGGAAAAAATTTTTCCTGAAGATAGCGATCGGCCAATTCGACGGCTCGATTGATCGCCTCGGGAGTAATCAGAACATCGTGAAAGGTTTCATAGTTTTTTTTCAAACCAGAAAGAATTTGCTTTGTTTTTTCGGCGGATGGTTCGTTGATTAAGACCGGCTGGAATCGCCTCTCAAGCGCGGCGTCAGATTCAAGGTGTTTTTTATATTCGGCCAAGGTGGTCGCGCCGAGACATCGGATTTCGCCTCGGGAAAGGGCTGGTTTTAAGATATTGGCCGCGTCGAGCGAACCCGAGGCTGAACCCGCGCCGATAATGGTATGGACCTCGTCAATAAAAAGAATGATTTCGGGATTAGCCTTGACCTCATCAATGATTTGTTTAAATCGTCCCTCAAACTCGCCGCGATACATCGTGCCGGCGACAATAAGCGAAAGATCAAGAGCCAGAATCCGTTTGCCTTGAAGCCCCCCGGGCACTTCGCCGGCCGCGATTTTTTTGGCCAGACCCTCGACAATCGCCGTCTTGCCGACGCCTGGATCACCCAAGAGAATGGGATTATTTTTGGTTCGGCGGCAGAGAATCTGCATGATCCGTTCAATCTCTTCTTCCCGGCCGATCACCGGATCGATTTTTTTTTGGTTTTCCGGATTAGTCAGGTCAAGGGCGAAAAAATCCAAGGCTGGTGTTTTGGGAGCTTGTTTCTTTTTCTTTTTTTCCTTGAGCAGATGACGCGGCAAATCGAATTCCGACTGATCCGCAAAACCCAAAGAGGCGGCCAGTTCTGGAAATTTTGAAGTGCTTTTGAGAACCAGGGAGACCTGTTCGCGAAGGTCCTTGGGATTAATCTCGTGCTGTTGGAGAAAATTTTTCAAGGCCTGATCGTCAATTTGGGCCAATCCGGCCAAGAGATGTTCAGTGCCCACATACTTATGTTCATAGAGATTGGCCGCCAGCACGGCTTTTTCAATCACGGCCTTGGCTTCAGCCCCGAGTTTGGGCCTGATCTCGCGCCTTGTCTGGTTGGCCCGATTGGTTTTATCCAAGGGGAGTTTAGCGGTCCGATCAGCAAAAAGAGCCAGAATGGCGGCTTCAGGAATTTTTGCTTTGCGAATGATTTCCGCGCCGATTGAACCCTTTTGAGTGGCCAGGGCCCAAAGCAAATGAAGCGGTAAAATGGTTGGTTCTTGAGTTTCTTTGGCCAAGTTCAAGGCTCGGGTGAGCGCATTTTTGAGATGGGTGGTGAATTTATCAATGATATCGAGGTTCATAGGCTTGATTCCTAAATCATTCCCAGGCTAAAATGAGGGCATTAAGATCTGTTTTTGATTTTTGACTTGAACTGATATTAATTAGTATATCGCAGAGAGGACAGATTTTCAATTGTGTATATTTTTTGGCTTAAATATGACTATCCCCGAGCAGGTTTTTAAGGCCTATGATATCCGGGGATTGGCGCCGGAAGAATTAGGGACTGATTTTGCCTTTCGTTTAGGTCAGGCCGTGGTGCATTATACCCAGGCTCGGACCGTGGTCGTGGGTCAGGATATGCGGGTCACCACTCCTCGATTGGCCGCGGCCCTGATCCAGGGTGTGCTTAAGAGCGGGGCTGACATTATTGAGGTTGGTTTGACCACCGCGCCGATGTTTTATTTTGCCGTGGCTGATCTCGAGGCCCTGGCGCCTTCTTTTCGCGGGCCAATGGCAGGCGTGATGGTCACTGCCTCTCATAATCCAGCTCGATATAATGGTTTTAAGTTGGTCCGGGCTGATCTTTTGCCGATTGGCGGGGAGGAAATGCCCGCGATCAGAAAATTAATGGAGCAGATCCCTGACTATGGTCAGTCGTCCGGCCGAACTAGGAAGATAGATATCCAGGGGCCATACTTGAAGAGGATCAAGAGTCTTGTTTCTGAAACTGATTTTCGCGGTCAAGGATTAAAATTAGTGGTTGACACAGGCAATGGAATGGCTGGCCTGGTGGCGCGTGATTTTTATCAGGCCCTGGGCCTGGAACCAGTGGTGTTGAACGAGGAATTGGATGGCTCTTTTCCTCATCACGAAGCCAATCCGACCAAAGAAGAAAATTTGGTTGATTTGAAAGAAGCGGTGCGGCGCGAGCAGGCTGATTTAGGGCTTGCTTATGACGGCGATGCCGATCGGATTGTTTTTGTTGATGAAAAAGGCCGGGCTGTTCGATCGGATCTTTTGGGCGCCCTGCTGGCGCGGGAAATTTTGAAACAGTATCCTGGTTCGCCAATTCTTTATGATCTGCGCTGCAGTTGGGCCTTGGGCGAAGAGATTATTAAATTCGGCGGCCAGCCAAGAGTGACCCCGGTGGGTTATGTTTTTATCAAACCGCTCCTGCGTCAATTCAACGCCGCCCTGGCCATTGAACTTTCAGGCCATTTTTATTTTAAGGATTTTTGGGGAGTTGACGCGCCTGATTTGGCCGCCTGGCTCGTTCTGCGGCGCTTGATCCAGACTGGGGTTCGATTTTCAGAATTGATTGAGCCGCTTGATCGTTATGCTCATTCTGGCGAGATCAATTTTGAGGTCCTTGACAAAAATGCTATAATGAGCAAGATTAGAAATAAGTATGGGCCGGGTCAACCGCCGGTGGACCCAGGATGGATTCGGGCCGATTTTCCTGATTGGTGGTTTCTCCTCCGACCCTCGAATACTGAACCAGTCTTGCGTCTGAATTTGGAAGCCAAGACCCCGGCTTTGATGAAGGAAAAACTTCACGAGATATCATCTCAATTAGTCAATTGATCAACCCATTATCTATGATCGGCATTTTTGACAGCGGGATCGGCGGTCTGACCGTGGTCCGGGAGGCGATGGAACAGCTCCCGGGGTTTTCCATTATCTATTTGGGCGACACTGCCCGCGCTCCTTATGGCAATAAGGGCGCGGAGACGATTGGCCGCTTTGCTCTGGAACAGGCGCGTTTTTTGGTTGAACATGGAGCCAAAATTTTAATCATTGCCTGCAACACTATGTCTGCCTTGGCCGCGGAAGGATTGCGAAGTCGGCACCAAATGCCGATTTTTGATGTCATTCGGCCGGCCGTGGCCGAGACGATTCGCGGGAGTTTGCGCAAACGGATCGGGGTCATTGGCACCCGGGCCACGATCGAAAGCAAATGTTATGAAAGGCTGATTCATGAAACTAATCCTGATGCCGAGGTCTTTGCCGCGGCTTGTCCGCTTTTCGCGCCGCTAGTCGAGGAGGGATGGATGAAAACAGAGGCGGCGCGAAGGGTGGCCGAGACTTATCTCTTGCCTCTTAAAATCAAACAGATTGACACTTTAATTTTAGGCTGCACCCATTATCCGCCCCTGCGGGAAGTGATCTCTAGGCAGATGGGTCGGGGCGTCAGACTGGTTGATTCGGCCACGACCGTGGTGCGTCATCTCAAGGCTTATCTTGACGCTCATCCAACCCTGGCCGATCATCTGCCCAAGGGCAATCGTCATGAATTTTATTTGACTGATCTGGCATCTCACTATGAAGAGATTGCCAGTCAGTGGTTGGGCCGTCAGCTTGTTTTTAAGCGCGCGGAATTAATTTCGTCCTCACCCTTGATTTCTCGAGGCTAAACCTTGGATCAATCAGTCAATTGATCAATTGATTTCTATGTTGAGCACCCTGCTTATTTTTTTAGCCGTTCTTTCGCTTTTAGTTTTTATCCATGAGTTTGGTCATTTTCTGACAGCCAGATTAATGGGGATTAAGGTTGAGGAATTTGGTTTTGGTTTTCCGCCGCGGCTTTGGGGTTGGCGTCGGGGTCAGACCATCTACTCTTTAAATTGGATACCAGTGGGCGGTTTTGTTCGTCTTAAGGGCGAGACGGGCGAAGCCAGCGGTGAACCGGATAGTTATCTTTCCCAGTCCGTGACTCGGCGCGGGTTGATTGTCATCTCGGGTGTGCTGATGAATTTTCTCCTGGCTTTTGGTTTGTTCACGATCGGCCTGATGATCGGGCTTCCCCAGACGACTGATCAACTGCCTGCGGGCGCCCGGGTGCGCGATCGTCAAGCAGCCATTGGCCGTGTCTTGCCTGATTCTCCAGCCGAGAAAGCCGGGTTGAAGGCGGGTGATCTGATTATGACCATTGATGATCAATCCCTGGTCGAGATCAGGACGATTCAAGCTTATTTAAGCGCGGTTCGCAAGGAAGAGGTGCGGATGAATGTTAGACGTTTGGGAGAAGAGATTAGGGTCGCGGTCAAACCGGAAATCCTTTCGGAGATTGGCAAACCAGGCATTGGGGTGGGGCTTTTTGAGGTCGGGATTGTTTCATTTCCTTGGTATTTTGCTCCAGTGCGCGGGGCCCAACTTACTGTTTCGCTGACCAGTGAAATTTTGCGGGCCTTTGGGCATGTCTTTGGACGATTGGTGACTAGCGGCGAGCTGGCGGTTGATGTTTCCGGGCCAGTGGGGATCGCGGTTTTAACGGGTCGGGCCGCGGCCTTGGGTTTTGCTTATCTGCTTCAGTTTGCGGCGATTCTTTCTTTGAATTTGGCGATTATTAATTTTTTGCCCTTTCCGGCTCTTGATGGAGGCCGTTTTCTATTTTTGATTTTGGAAAAAACCTGTCGGCGGCCAGTGCCGCGACGGGTGGAGATGGTTATTCATCAGCTTGGCTTTGCCCTGCTTTTAACCCTGGTGATTATCGTCACCTATCGCGATCTGGCGCGCTTTTCCGGCACGATCCTCGGCGGTCTGCGGCAGTTGTTTTAGTTAATTGATCTCCGGGGTCAGGCAGGGTTGTGGGTGTAATTTTTTTTTGCTACAATGCGTTCATTATGGAGGAAATTCTCCAGATCAAAAAACAAGCTGAAATCGCTTTGGCGGCCGCCCGGAGCCGCGGCGAACTGGAAAAACTGGAGGCGCGTTTTTTGGGTCGCCAGGGAGAGGTTAATCGTCTCTTGGAAAAAATCAGCGAACTGACCGCGGCCGAGCGAAAAATCTGGGGCGAGCAGGTCAATCAACTCAAGGACGAGATTAGTCTTTGGTTTTCCCAACATCGGCAAAGGTTAAAACAAGTTGAGTATCAAAAATTAGCTGAAGCCGAGTGGATTGATATTACGACGCCCGGCCGACAGCCGCCAGCCGGGCATCAGCATCTCGTTAGCCAGGCGATTCGGGAGATCATTCATCTTTTTCGCCGGATTGGTTTTACCCGCGTTCGTCATCCGGAAGTGGATTGGGATTGGTATGTTTTTGAAGCCTTGAATATGCCCAAGGATCATCCGGCTCGGGATGAGTGGGAAACATTTTTTATTGAAGCGCCGGTTGATCCCAAAAAAGGAAGAATGGTTCTTACCCCTCACACCTCAAACAGTCAAGTGCGGGAAATGGAAAAAGGCCAGCGGCCGATTCGGATGATTAATATTTCCCGCTGCTATCGGCGGCAGATTGATGTTTCTCATCTGCCGATGTTTCATCAGTTTGAGGGTTTGATGATTGATAAAAATGTGGCAATCACCCACCTGAAGGGTGTGCTTGATTATTTTGTCCGCGGATTTTTTGGCCCTGATCGGCGAACGCGCTTGCGGCCGTTTCATTTTCGTTTTACTGAACCTTCATTTGAGGTTGATATTGCTTGCGGAGTTTGTCTGGGCGCGGGTTGCCGGCTTTGTAAATCCGGCTGGGTAGAACTCGCTGGCGCGGGTTTGGTTCATCCCCGGGTTTTGCGAGCCGGCGGTTTTGATCCGGCCAAGTGGAGCGGTCTGGCCTTTGGTTTTGGCATTGAACGAACAATGATGATGAAGGCGGGTCTCCAGCTTGATGATATTCGAATTTTATATAAAAACGATTTGCGCTTTTTGCGGCAATTCTGATTATGATTTTTTTTGCCTCCTATAATTGGCTTAAAGAATATGTTCGTCTTCGTCTGCCGCCTGAAGAATTTGCCGCTCGGTTGTCGCTTTCTGGCCCCTCGGTGGAACGTTCTCATCGGTTGGGCGAGAATTTGGACAAGATTGTGGTTGGTGAAGTTTTAAAACTCGAGCCCCATCCTCGAGCGGATAAATTGCGAGTGGCCGAGACAAGAATTGGCCGGCAAATAGTGAAAATAGTTTGCGGCGGCGCTAATCTTCAGGAGGGAATGTTGGCGGCCGTGGCCTTGCCCGGAGCGCGGGTGAGGTGGCATGGTCAGGGCGATCTGGTCGAACTGCGACCAACCGAGATTCGAGGGGTCAAATCTTGGGGCATGATCTGCAGCAGCCAGGAGATTGGTTTGGCTTCATATTTTCCCGCGACCGAGGCTGAAATTTTAGATCTGACCGCTATTCTCGCTCCCTCGGCGCTTGGTCAGCCAAGAGGTCAAGAGGTGGGCCGACCCCTGCTCGAGGCCCTTGGTTTGGCTGATGTTGTTTTTGAGATCGAGGTCACGACCAATCGGCCGGACGCTTTTTCAATGGTTGGTTTGGCCCGCGAGGCCAGCGCGATTTTGAATGTTCCATTTTTATGGAAACCAACCAAGCCGCGGGCTCAAATGTCGGGTCAAGCGATTCGTTATCCAAATGCCTGCCCTCTTGATCTGCGGATTCAGGCGCCAAAACTTTGTCCTCGTTATCAGGCTGTCCTGCTTGAGACAATCAAGATCAGACCCTCGCCTTGGTGGCTGCAAAAACGGCTGTTGGCCGCGGGTATTCGGCCGATTTCCAATATCGTTGATATTACCAATTATGTTATGCTGGAGTTAGGGCAACCATTGCATGCCTTTGACGCTGACCGCTTGTCAAGGTCTGGTTCAACCATCAAGATTCAAGTCAGAACAGCGGTTCAGGGAGAAAAATTCCAAGCGCTTGATGGTCAGACCTATAAGCTTGATCCAAACATGCTGGTGATTGCTGACGCGGCTCGGCCCATTGCCTTGGCCGGGGTGATGGGCGGCCAGGAGAGCGGGGTCAGCCAGGAGACGACTCGGGTGATCTTTGAATCAGCCAATTTTGACCCAGTCTCTGTTCGCCGAACCGCGCGCAACCTGAATCTTCATTCTGATTCTTCATTCCGTTTTGAAAAAGGACTATCCGTGGAATCAACCGCCCCGGCCATCTCGCGAGCGGTTGAGTTGGCCATTCAGATCGCCGAGGCTCGACCCTTAACCCCCCTGCTCGATCGTCGCGCCGCCGCCTATCAGCCGCGGAAATTTGCTTGGGATCCAGAGGCCTCGCGTCAATTGATCGGCGTTCCCATTCCCGTTTCCAGGATGGAAAAGATGCTCGCCTCCCTCGGTTTTCAAGTAAAAAAGCGAGGCAAAAAATATCAGGTGATTGTGCCTTATTGGCGCGATCATGATCTGGAATCATCTCATGATTTTGCCGAAGAGATTGCTCGTCTCCACGGTTATCATCAATTGCCCGCGGTCTTGCCCGAAGGGGCATTGCCCTTGCCCGAGGAGTCAAAAGAATTAATGGCCGAAGAACGTTTGCGGGAATTTTTTTGCGGCGCCGGTTTAACTGAAGTCTATTCTTATTCCTTTATCTCGGAAAAACTTTTAGCCCAAACCCAGGCGAGTCAGATGCCTCATCTGCGGGTTCAGAATCCTCTTTCCAGTGATCTGGCGATTATGCGGCCTTGGCTGACGCCTTCGCATTTGGAAATTATTTCGGAAAACGAAGCTGAATTTCCCGAAGCGGGAATTTTTGAGGTGGCTAAGGTTTATTGGCCCCGAGTCAACGATTTGCCCGAAGAGATAGTCTTGGCTGGCGGAGCAATTTCTGGTTCGAGCCCGACCGGCGAATTATTTTTTCAGGCCAAGGGATTGCTCGAGGCCCTGGCCAAAAATTGGTCGGTTGATCTGATTTGGGAGAGGGGATCGAAGATTAAAACATTTTTACATCCTGGACGGAGCGCTCATCTTCTTTCTGGCGGCCGTGAAATTGGTTTGGTCGGTGAAATTCATCCGGCCGTGGCCGAGAATTTCAAGCTCGGCCGGCCAGTGGTTGTTTTCTCTTTTGAGATTGCCTCGTTTCTTAAGGCGGTTCGAGGTTGGACCTATCAGCCCCAACCTGTTTTTCCGTCGGCTCGGCGCGATATTTCTTTTGTGGTGCCCAAGCAAACAACCTACGCGGAGATCATCAGAGTAATGAAGGGCGCCTCGCCTCTGCCGCTTGAATTTGAATTGTTTGATATTTATGAAGGTCAGGGGATTGAGCCAGGCAAAAAAAGTTTGGCTTTTCATCTGGTCTTTTCTCTGCCGGATCGAACCTTGAAGAATGAAGAAGTCGAGGCGGCTTTTGATCGTCTGGTTCGGGTCCTGACCTCTCGTCTTAAGGCCGAGGTTCGGTTGGCCTAGTTTGTTTTTATGCGCTTCGTTCATTTGCACTTGCATAGTCACTATTCTTTGCTTGAGGCCGTGCCCAAGATTCCTGAATTGGTCAAGATGATCAAGGAGTTGGGAATGGACGCGGCCGCGTTGACTGATCACGGCGCGCTTTACGGGGCGATTGAATTTTGGCAGGCCGCGACTAGAGCCGGGATTAAGCCGATTATCGGCTTGGAGGCTTATCTCGCTCCATATGGTCACCGGGAAAAACGAGCCAAGATTGATGATCGCCCTTTCCACCTGACCCTGCTGGCGGAAACTAATCAGGGTTATAAAAATTTGATGAAACTCTCCTCGATTGGTTTTTTGGAGGGTTTTTATTATAAGCCTCGGAT
>CAZHKL010000008.1:12979-19277 GCA_964532695.1 uncultured Gammaproteobacteria bacterium
CCCTGACTCTGATCCGGGAGTATCAAGAAATTTTTGGTCCGGACAATTTTTTTCTGGAATTAGTCCATCATCCGGAATTTCCTTTGCAAAGCGCGGTCAATGCCAAGCTGATTGAACTGGCCCGGCAAGCCGGTGTCCCGCTGGTCGCCACTCGCGATGTTCATTATCTGCGGCCAGAGGATCAGATCGCGCGAACCACCCTCTTGGCGATTCAATTGGGCAAAACTATTGATGAGCTGCGCCGGGAAGACAGCGAGATTGATTTTTCCCTGACCGCTCCCGAGGAAATGCAAAAGGCCTTTGGGGATATTCCCGAGGCCGTTTTAAATACGGGTCGGATTGCTGATCGCTGCGAAGCCAAGCTGGAATTGGGTCAATGGAATTTTCCTAATTTTCCTCTGCCGGAAGGCGAAACGGCTGATTCTTATCTTTGTCAACTTGCTCGGGAAGGGCTGGAAGAAAAATTAAAACCAATCAGGCCCGAGGTCGGGGAGCGGCTTGAATATGAACTCGAGATTATTACCCGGCGCGGTTTTTCGCCTTACTTTTTAGTGGTTTCTGATTATGTTCAATGGGCCCGGGGTCAGGGCATTGTTTCGACCACCCGCGGTTCAGCCGCCGGGTCCCTGGTTTCTTTCGCCCTGGGGGTGACGACGGTTAATCCCCTGGCTTTTCGTTTGCCTTTTGAACGATTTTTAAATCCCTCTCGTCCTTCGCCGCCAGACATTGATATGGATTTTGCTGATAATCGCCGCGACGAAGTGATTGATTATGTCACCCGAAAATACGGCCAGGACAAGGTGGCCCAGATCTGCACCTTTGGCGCGATGCTGGCCCGCGGTTCAGTGCGCGATGTTGGCCGGGCCCTGGGTTACCCCTACTCGTTTTGCGATCGGGTGGCAAAAATGATTCCCTTTGGCACCCAGGGTTTTCCAATGACGATTGATCGGGCCTTGGCCGAGACGGCCGAACTCAAGCGGCTTTATGACCAGGAGGCAGAGGTGCGCCGGCTTTTGGACCTGGCGCGCCGGATTGAGGGCAACGCGCGTCATGTTTCTGTCCACGCGGCTGGCGTGGTGATTGGCCCGCGGGCGCTTGATGATTTTACTCCGCTTCAGCGAGAGAGCGGTTCGGAAAAGATCATTACTCAATACGAAATGAATACGGTTGAGGCGGCCGGACTCTTAAAAATGGATTTTTTGGGAGTGCGCAACTTGTCTATTTTGGGACAGGCCGTTAAGCTAGTCCGTCAGACTAAGGGTCAGGAGATTGATTTGTCCGCCTTGCCTTTTGATGATGAACCAACCTATAAACTTTTGGCCCGCGGCGAGACCACTGGTCTTTTTCAGTTGAACGGCGCTGGTTTGACTCGTTATCTGGTTGAACTAAAACCGACTAATATCTTTGACATTATGGCCATGGTGGCGCTTTTTCGACCCGGGCCGATTGAATCCATTCCTGAATTTATCCGCCGCAAACATAATCCCTCGCTCATCAAATACCTTGATCCGCGGATGAAGGAAATTTTGAATATGTCCTATGGGGTGATTACTTTCCAGGATGATGTTTTGTTGATCGCGATTGAGCTGGCTGGTTACACCTGGGAAACCGTGGACAAATTGCGTAAGGCGATGGGAAAAAAAATTCCCGAAGAAATGGCCAAACAAAAGGAAAAGTTTCTTCAGGGCTGTCAAGATCATGGAAAATTGTCCGCGGCCCAGGCCCAGGAACTCTGGCGCCTGATTGAACCCTTTGCTGCTTATGGATTTAATAAAAGTCATGCCGCCAGTTATGGAGTAATTGCTTATCAGACCGCCTATCTGAAGGCGAATTTTCCCGCTGAATTTATGACCGCCGTGCTGACCGCTGAATCCGGCGATTTGGAAACAGTGGCCGAGGTGGTGAATGAATGTCGGAAAATGGACATTCAGGTTTGGCCGCCCGATGTTAATGAAAGCGGGGTCAATTTCACTTATCTTAACGATCATCAGATTCGTTTTGGACTTTTAGCCATTAAAAATTTAGGCGAAGATATTGCTCGTTCAATCATTGATGGTCGTGAGCAAGGCGGACCGTATTATGATTTGGCTGATTTTCTTTTGCGGGTTGGGGCAACTAGTTTTAATAAGAAATCACTTGAGGCCCTGATCCGTTCTGGCGCCTTGGATCGTTTTGGGGAGAGGTCTATTCTTTTGGCTAATTTGGAGACCCTGCTTGCTTTTCGACGAGATCAAGGCCGCCAGGTCAATGGTCAGGTCTCCCTTTTTGGCGAACAGATCCCCGTTCTCCGTTTATCTGAAGCGCCCCAGACCAGTCGCCGCGAACTTTTGGAAGGAGAAAAAGAATTGCTCGGTCTGTATGTTTCCGAACATCCCTTTGCCGAGTTTGCCCGGACCTTGGGCCAGGAGGTCCTGACCATTGCCAGCCTGACCCAAAACCAAGGCCATCATCGGGTGCGAGTGGCTGGTCAGATCATGGCCCTGCGGGAGATCACCACCAAGACCGGTCAGTCAATGCTCTTTTGTCGTTTGGAAGATTTGACCGGCCAGGCGGAGATTGTGGTTTTTCCCCGAGTCTTGGCTGAATCGCGTCCTTTCTGGCGCGAGGGCGAATCCGTGCTGGTCACCGGGATGATCAATCATCGTGAATCAGAAGTGAAGATTGTTTGTGAGACAGTCTGGGCATTGACAGTTGAGAATTTAGGAGCGACAATAGAGGCATTGCGGAATGTCAAAAACCAGCGGGCAATTATTTATTAGAACCGGTCGATTTTTATGACTCGGAAGAGTGGCAAATCAAAAAAGATGGCCGCGCCTGCCTCGGGGATTTATCGCCGGATCGCCGTGACATTTTTTTTGGCGGCCCTGGTTTTGCTGGGGGCTGTGTTTTATGTCGCTTTTTCGCGGGCGACGATTATCCTCACGCCCAAAAAGGAGGTCTTGACTGCGGAATTTACCATTCCCTTGCGGTCTCGGCCAGCCGCTGGCGAGGCGCGGGGCTTGGTCCTGGAGCAGATCCTGGAGGAGAGCCAGACTTTTCCCGTCGAGGGCGAGGGTATTCCTGAACCAGCCGCGGCGCGCGGTCAGGTAGTGATTAAAAATTTGACCAGCCGCGATCAGCCCTTGGTAAAAACCACGCGATTGCTCACCCCAGATAATAAATTGTTTCGGTTGACGAAAACCGTGATTGTGCCGGCCCAGGGACAGATTGAGGTCAAGGTCTTGGCCGACCAGCCTGGTCCTGAAGGCGAGATTGAACCAACCCGTTTTACCATTCCTGGACTTTGGGAGGGCCTGCGAGATAAAATCTACGCGGAAAGCGCGAGCGTTTTTTGTTGCGGGAGCAAACTCAAGCTGGCTTTAACCGAAGAGATGTTCACCCGCGCCGAGCAAAACCTAGAGGCCCAGATGCTTGAGGCGGCCAAGGATGAGATGCGGATGCAGGCCGTGGCTGAAAAATTGGACGGGGATATTTTTCTGGCGGAATTGGTCTCGGTCGAGAGAAGCGGGCGAGCGGGTGAGGAACGTGATTCATTTGATCTGATGATGAAGATCAAAACCACGGGTATTTTCTATGAGACTCGCGGCCTGGCAGAATTGGCTCGCCGCAATTTGCGCCTGGCGGCGGGAGGAGAGAGAGTTGGTAGAACTGGATCAGAGTCGGATGAAGGTTGCGGCTCAAGAGATTAATTTAGATGAGGGAACAGCGCGGCTTAAGGTCGAGGCGCCTGGGTTATTAGTCCTGCGGACCGACAGTGTGATTTTTGATCTGGGGCGATTGACGGGATTGGAGGCCGAAGCGGCTCGGGCTTATTTTGAACGATTTCGCTCCATTGAGGCGGTGGAGATTAAGTTTCTGCCGTTTTGGCAATCGCGTCTGCCCAAGTTGAAAAATCGAATCGAGGTTAAGATTGCTGAATAGGGTTTGTGGGGTTATGACCAAGGAATGGACAACCACTGATACGATGCGACATTCGGCTGCGCATGTTTTGGCGGCCGCGGTTTTGGAATTGTATCCCGGCGCCAAATTGGGCGTGGGGCCAGTGATTGAACATGGCTTTTTTTATGATTTTGAGTTGCCCAAGCCAATCGGCAGCGAGGATTTGGTCAAGATTGAGAAGAAGATGCGCGAGATTATTGCTCGGAACGAGGCCTTTCGGCGCGAGGAGATGCCGCTGGAGGAGGCGATTATTTTTTTCAAAGAAAAAAAACAGAAATTCAAAGTTGAACTGCTGAAGGATTTAAAAACTCGCGGCACAACCGCGGTCAAAGAAGAAGAGATCCAGGAGGTTGACCCAACTCGACCGGCAATCGCCTCGGTTTATTGGACCGGTCAATTTGTTGATCTCTGCCGCGGCCCGCATGTTCGGGCGAGCCGCGAGATTGGCGCTTTTAAACTGACAAAAATAGCGGGCGCTTATTGGCGGGGTCAGGAAAAAAATCCGCAGTTAACTCGAATCTATGGCGTGGCTTTTGATCAGGAGACAGAACTGAAGGCCCATCTGGCGATGCTGGAGGAAGCCGAGCGGCGCGATCACCGCAAGCTTGGCCTTGAGCTCGAGCTTTTTACTTTTTCGCCCTTGGTCGGTTCAGGACTGCCTCTTTTTACTTCGCGCGGCGCCTTTTTGCGGCGGGAGCTTGAACGTTTTGTTTGGGAACTGCAGGAATCATTGGGTTATGAACGGGTCTGGATTCCCCATCTGGCTAAATCTGATCTCTACCGCACCTCGGGACATTGGGAAAAATTTGAAGATGATCTTTTTCATGTTCGCTCCAAGAAAGCGAGTGAAGAATTTGTTTTGAAGCCGATGAACTGTCCGCACCATACCCAGCTTTACGCGGCTCGACCGCGATCCTATCGCGATCTGCCCCTGGCTTTTTCCGAAGTAACGACGGTCTACCGCGATGAGAATACTGGTCAGCTTCAGGGCCTGACCCGCGTCCGGTCGCTCACTCAAGACGATCTTCATATTTTTTGTCGTCCGGATCAAGTCAAAAAGGAGATCAAAAAGGTTTATCGGGTTATTAAAAAGTTTTACCATACCTTTCGGATGCCGATTCGCGCTCATCTTTCTTTGCATGATCCTAAAAATCTCCAGGCCTATTTGGGCGAGGAACAGCTTTGGATCCAAGCCGAGCGCGTGCTGGAGGAGGTGCTGCGGGAGACCAAGGAATCTTATGATCTGGGCGTGGGCGAGGCGGCTTTCTATGGTCCGAAGATTGATTTTGCGGCCCGGGACGCCATTGGTCGCGAGTGGCAATTGGCCACGGTTCAGCTTGATTTTAATCAGCCGGAACGATTTAATCTGACCTATGTTGATCGCGATGGCAAAGAGAAACGGCCGGTGATGATTCACCGCGCGATTTTGGGTTCAGTGGAACGGTTTTTAGGGATTTTGATTGAACACTATGCCGGCGCTTTTCCGGTTTGGCTTTCACCCGTCCAGGTGTCTTTGGTGCCGGTTGGTTCGCGGCATAAAAAGGCCGCGGAGAAATTTTGCGCCTGGCTGGGAGAACATGGGGTCCGGGCTTGGGTGGATCAGGCTAATGAGACCGTGGGTTATAAAATTCGCAAAGCGGAAAAACAAAAAGTGCCTTATATGCTGGTTTGGGGGGACAAGGAGGCGCGGGGTTTGGGGCCGCGCCTCGCGGAAAAGAAAAGATTGGTGGTTCGCCGGCGCGGTCGAAAAGAGACCGTGACGATGACCGGCCGACAGTTTGTCAAAATGATCACGGAAGAAGTGGCGAAAAGAAAGTAAACAAAAACTCTCTCGCCGGGGCGAGAGAGTTTTTTATTTGATTTCGAGATTGATGACACCCACATCATCCCAACCCTTGCTCTGACGATCAGCCATTTGCCAGACTGCTTGGCGGATCATTTGACGGCTAACCTCGCTCCAGGGTTCTAGGCGGCGACTGCGCAAGGAGAGTTTAAATTCTTCTTCCTGATCATTATCGCCAATGCCGTCAGTGAAAAAGGCCAGACGGGTTCCCGGGGTCATCTCTTGGATTCTAATTCGCGGGTGAGGCTTTCCTTGGGGTTGGGCCAGGGCTTGAATCGTTATTTGATGCCGCAGCTGTTGCTGACGCTCTTCGCTAAAGTCATCTATTCCCTGTCCTCGTCCCAAGATAACAGCCAAACCATTGTCTGATTTAACCGCGCGTTCAATCTCACCGGTTTGGAAATTTTCCAGCCAGGCCTCGCTGTCGCCGACACTCCAGATAATGGCCCAATGTCGGCCATCAGTTGTTTTCATAAATTTTCCGCCCGCGGCCGTTGTGCCCATGCCCTTGGTGTT
>CAZHKL010000009.1:0-5983 GCA_964532695.1 uncultured Gammaproteobacteria bacterium
TTCGAGTCCTGGCGCGAGCAAAGCAGTTTGCTCGCGCTATTATTCCAGTGCCCCCGAGAGGACTCGAACCTCTACGACCTTGCGGTCACTAGCTCCTGAAGCTAGCGTGTCTGCCAATTCCACCACGGGGGCCAGATCTGGCTTCCAAAAAAGGAAAGCGGGAAAATTTATTGGTTAGAGTTTTTTATTTTGAATTGAGTTTTAGTCTTGACTGACCATTGATCAAGACCAGCAAAACGATCAGCCGGACTTGAGAGACGGCCGGGAAATTCTACGCCTTGGACTCGACGATCAAGGGCGTAGACATAGCGCGGCTCAAGCAGAAAAATAGCTGGAATTTCAGAAACAATAAGTTTTTGAAGCTCCTCCCAGCGACGCGCTCGTTCGGTCTCATTGATCAGGGTGCGCGCCTCGGCCATCAAGGCGTCAGCCAGGCGATTGGAATAAAGGGCCAGATTCACGCCCGGCGATTCAATCTGCGAGGAATGCCAAAAGGGAAAGGGATCAGCCGCCGCGCCCAGGAGCTCTCCATAGAGCAAAATTTCATAGTTGCGGGGTCCAATTTTTTCCCGGTTAATTTTTCCCGGTTCAATGATTTCTAGATTGACACCCACGCCGATTTTCTGCCAGCGATCGCGAATCATTTCCGCGGCCGAGACATATTCCGGCACCTGGACGGTGAGAAGGGAGAATTTTAATTCGGCGCCGGGATTGAAACGTTTATCCTTTTTGTCTTTAGGAACAAAAATGCGGACTGATTTGCCATTTTCCAATTTCCAACCTTGTTCATCAAGCAGGGCTTGACTCTGGTTGGGATCAAATTCAAATTTACTCACCTCTTCCGTGTAACCTAAAAATCCAGAAAGAATCGGCCCGAGGACTGGTTTGGCTCGACCTTGAAAGGCCTGGCCGATCAGCTCGGTCTTTGGGGTGGCGCGGGCAAGGGCTTCGCGGATTATTTTATCCGCCAGTAATGGTTGCTTTTTCTGATTAAAGAAAAGCGCCACGAGTTGAGGTAAATCAAGATCATAATACACCAAAGACCGTCTTCTTGTCAAGTCAGACAGTCGTTCTTGGGGAATAAAAGCCAGGCTATCAAGATTGCCGGCCGAGAGCGCGGCCAGGGCTTGGCCTAGATCGGGATAGAATTTAAAGGTCAGAAAATCAAGATAAGGGGACGGTCGAGGAGAGCGCGGATTTTGTTCCAGGGTCAAGGAGTGAATGGCTCCTTGTTTGGTTTTGCGAAGAGTTTTTAAACGAAAGGGGCCGGCGCCAATTGGTTTTAAGTTTAGTTCAGCAAGTCGGGCTGTCTCGGGAGGCACATCAGACCAACGATGCTCGGGCAAGAGGCCGATGGTCAGAAGATGGGGCAAAAGAGCCGAGGGTGATTCCAGGGTAAAGACAACTGTTCTCTCATCAAGGGCCACGGCTGAAAGGCCGCGGAATTCAGTTTGATGAACGCTTTTAGTGGCCGGATTTCCAATTAGATTAAGGGTGAAAGTGACATCGCTGGCCGTCAGCGGCACGCCATCATGCCAAACTAAATTAGGACGCAAATAAAAGGTATAGGTTTTACCATCCGGCGAGATCTCGAACCGTTCAGCCAGATCAGGCACGAGTTCCATCCGTTCGTTATAGGTCATCAGTCCGGCAAAAATGAGACGGACCAGATCACGATCCACGTCATTGCTGCTGGCCCAAAGGGGATTAATAAAAAGAGGCGCGCCAATTAGACCCTCGGTCAGGGCGCCGCCCGGGGCTGGGGATTGGGTTCTGACCCGCGGCAGAAGGGCCGCGGCCAAAAAGACCAGACCAATGACCACCAGGCCGCCGGCCAACAGGGCAACCAGGCGCTCAAGTCGGGAGAGCACTTGCGGCAGATAACGCCATTGGGCCAGTTGCGGCAGGGAGCGTAGATTTTTTAATTTGACGAGAAGCTGTTTCTCAAACTGGGCGCTGGCCTCGCCTTCCAGACCTTGATCTTCTGGTTGGCGACGGCGAAGATAAGAGAGAAGTCGTTTGAACATTGAGCGATCAATTCTAAAAGAAAAGGGCGCTAGTTAAAGCCAGGCCAAAAAAAAGAATGGCTAGGACAATCGTGGCGCTAAAAAGAGCGCGTTCCAAGCCGCGTTTGGTGCGGAAGATGTTTCCCTCGCCGCCAAAGGTGGCTCCGAGTCCGGTGCCGCGAGCCTGCAGCAAGATGGCCGCGACCAGCAGTCCGGCGACAATGATTTGGAAAACAGAAAGGAGACGGTCAAGCATATTTTAACTGTAGTGAGGTCATCTCGAAACTAATTTTCGCGGTGAAATTGCAAGATTTCGAAGCGAAAAACGGGAAAAGCGACGATGTTTATACGGAGTATAAGCGGAGGAGCTTTTACCGTTTTGCAGCCGAAAGATTGTAATTGCGGCGGAAAAGGAGTTTTGAGATGACCTCAGTATAACACTCAACCTTGGGGTGTCAATCGCTGGCGCCAAAGGCGAGTAATTTCCCGGGTGCGCTTGCCGGACATCCGCATTGGGGGACGTTTCTTTCTTTGCCGTCGCCTGGTTTTTTGGCGATGGATTCTTCAAGGTGATTTAGATTCATAGCTCAATGAAGACGCGCGCCGGCGCTCCCTCGCTGGTTTAAGGCCGTTTTATTCTGATTTGCCCCTGATCTATGGTATACTAACTTTAAGAATATGGCGATGGGGGATGAAAAAAGAGAACGGCCGTGGTGGCGACACTGGTGGGGGGTGCTGGTGATTTTATTTTTAGCGCTTTTAGGCTTTTTTTTGATTTATTTTTTCTATAATTTCTTTCGTTATTTTCAGGGAATCAAAAGCGGTGAATTATCCACGGCTGAATTTAGTTATCCTGGTCGTTTTACCAAGAGCGAACGATTGCGTCAGCAATTGACCGCGACCCAGCCCGGAGATATTGATCTAGTCACCAATGAGGATCCGCAGTTGGGCGAACCGCGAGCCCCGCTGACCATTGTTGAGTTTGCGGATTTTGGCTGTCCCTTTTCCCGCGAGGAAAGTTTTATCATCCGCGAGTTTGTGGCCAAAAATAATCGTCAGGTGCGTTATGTCTATCGCGATTTTCCGATTGATGAATTGCACCCGGCGGCAAGAGTGGCGGCCGAGGCGGGAGAGTGCGCCAAGGAGTTGGGGAATTTTTGGGCTTTTCATGATAAACTTTATCAGAATCAGGATCGCCTTAATCGCGGGGATCTAATTGGTTATGCGCGGCAGATTGGCCTGGACGAGACAAGGTTCACTGCTTGTCTTGATGGTCGAAAATACCAGACCGAGGTTCAAGGGGATTACGAGGCTGGGGTTAAGGCTGGCGTTTTTGGCACTCCAACCTTTTTTGTCAATGGCAAACGGATTGAGGGCGCCCTGCCGAGCCAGGCTTGGCAGGAAATTCTTCAAGCCCTGATTGGGCAATAACCAATGGCCCGCGGGCATAGTTTATGGCTGATATTCCGATTGAATTAAAGATTAAATTCTTTGCTGAAGGCAAGGTGCGGGATCTGGCTGATTATCTTGGGATTGTTTATCAATATTTGGTGGGAATAGCCGGAGTGGTGGCTGTCGCTTTGATTATGTGGGGCGGTCTGAAATGGATTTTTGCCGGGGGTGATTCAGGCAAGATCACGGAAGCCAAAAAAACCATTAGCAATGCCGTGATCGGCTTGATTTTGGCCCTGGGTTCATTTTTGCTTTTGAATACGATCAATCCCGCCCTGGTGAATTTGCGTCTTCCCAAGATCGCTAAGATCAATCCCCGCGATCTGGCCGGCTTGAGTCTTTGCCCCAATAAAGATGAATCAGCGGGTAAATATACCTGCAATCAAACTTATGGCGGCAATGAAAAGGTGCCCGGAGTTGATGGATTATGCGTGGGCGTGTCTTGTCCGGCCGGCGGCGGCGGTTGTTATCAACGGATGGAAGGAGATTTTCGTTTGGAGTGCGTGAATCCGGTTGATTGCAAGAGTCGTTGCGAGGATATTGGAACAAAAGAACTTTGCGCCAGTTCAGCCTGTTGGAATAAGTTTAGAACAACTTGTTATTGGGATGGAGCTTGTAAAACAGGTAAGAAAGCAGGTGACTCTTGCGAACAAGACCTGGAATGCGCGAGTAAAATTTGCAATAAAGGCTATCTTTTGAGCGGAGGAAATCAATGCGCGCCTATTGGCGGCAGTAAGGCTGGAGCGCCCTGTGATCGCGATCTTGATTGCGGCTGTCGACTGGAAAACCCGCCTCAATTTTCACCTCAGGTGGGTAGTGAATTATGTCCCCGGATCTGTAACTTGGCTTTTAAGATTGATAAGTGTATTGAGGCCAAGTCTTTAGAATCAGATCAGGAATGTAATTATGATTATCAATGCAGGAGCGAGAGTTGCAGCGGCGCGGTTGAGCGGGTGGTTTCTGGTGCAGCGGGCGGTGCGGTCGCGGGTGGAGCCATTGGTTTTGGGGCTGCTTGTCTTTCTTCGGCCGCGGTCGGAGCCGCGGCTGGAGCTGTGGCTGGGGGCGTGGGGGCCTTACCCGTGGCCGTTTTGGGGTGTTTGGGTGGCGGTTTGGCCGGTATTTTACCTGGAGTCAAGGCTGGAGCAGTGGCAGGAGGAGCGATTGGTTTTGTGTCTGACGGAAAGTGCCATTAGTTGAGTCAAGGATTGATTTTTAATTTATTGAAGACCCTTTGGGTTTTTTATTTTTTCACCAGAGCAGAATGATCAAGGCAGAATTGCCAAGCTCTTGACTTTGTGATAAGCTCGTCATTAAAGATTGGGGATAAATTCCTGACCTATGCCTGATCAACTCATTATCAAGGGCGCGCGGGTGCATAACCTTAAGAATGTTTCTTTGGTTATTCCTAAAGAAAAGCTGGTGGTGATCACTGGTCTTTCAGGTTCAGGAAAATCATCTCTGGCTTTTGACACGATCTACGCTGAAGGTCAACGGCGATTTATGGAAAGCCTTTCTTCTTACGCCCGACAGTTTCTTGAGCTTCAAGACAAACCTGATGTTGATCATATCGAGGGTCTTTCGCCCACGATTGCCATTGATCAACGTTCGGCTTCGGCCAATCCACGCTCCACCGTCGGGACAGTGACTGAAATCTATGATTATCTCCGAGTGCTTTTTGCTCGGGCTGGTCGGGCCCATTGTCCGCGCTGCGAGCAGCCGTTGGCCGCTCAAGGTCCGCGGATGATTGCCGAGGATTTGGCTAAATTGGTTGAAAAATCAAATCTTATTATTCTGGCGCCGGTGGTGCGGGGGGAAAGAGGCGAGCATCGTCATGTCTTGGAAGCGGCGCTTCAGGCTGGCTTTCGCGAGGTGCGCTACGACGGGACAATTATGGAGACAGACGAGGCCTTGCATTTGAAGAAAGATAAAACCAAGCAGCATTCCGTGGCCGTGGTGGTTGGCCGACTGACGCGAGACGAGATGGATTTGGAAGATCGTTTGTTCACGATCGTGAAAAAGGGATTGGAATTAGGCAGCGGCGTGATCGGCGTCATCCGCGAAGCCGCGGGCGAAGAGATGATTTTCTCCGAGCTGCTTTCTTGCAGCCGGTGTCAAGTCAATATCCCGAATTTGGAACCGCGGCTTTTTTCTTTTAATTCGCCTCATGGCGCTTGTCCGGCCTGCACCGGACTGGGCACGAAATTGGATTTTTCTCCTGACCTGATCATTCCCAATCAACGTCTGACCCTGGCCCAAGGAGCGGTCAAGCCCTGGACGCGCATTGCCAGCAATCAGCCGAATCTCTTGGCTATTTTGACCGCCGTGGGCAAGAGGCATAATTTTTCCATTAATGATTCAATAAAAAGTTTTACACCCAAACAACTGGCGCTCGCTCTTTATGGAACCGGAGAAGAACAATATGAAGTTGACGGCCGGGCAATTGTTTTTGAGGGCATTATTCCGAATCTCGAAGAAAAATATCGGACGACTGATTCAGAATATGTGCAGCGGGAGCTGGAAAATTA
>CAZHKL010000009.1:5993-17937 GCA_964532695.1 uncultured Gammaproteobacteria bacterium
GTTTTGGCCGTCACGGTCGCCGACGCTTCGATCGCCGAGGTGGTCAGCCGGCCGCTTGACCAGACCTTAAATTTTTTCCAAGAGCTGCAGACCAAAAAAAATAAAGCCCATCTCGAGGCGGCCGAGCAAAAGGTGATTGAACTTGTTTCGGGCGAGGTGAAGTTGCGGCTTCAGAATTTGATTGACGTGGGTTTGGCCTATCTCACTCTCGACCGGAGCGCGGCTTCACTTTCCGGCGGCGAGGCCCAAAGGGTGCGCCTGGCCACTCAACTGGGCGCCACCCTGACCGGGGTGATTTACATTCTTGATGAGCCGTCCATTGGTTTGCATCAGCGCGATAACGCCCAGTTGATCGCTACTCTGAAAAAATTGCGGGATATTGGCAATACGGTGCTGGTGGTGGAACATGACGAACAAATGATGCGAGCCGCGGATTGGCTGATTGATGTTGGCCCGGGCGCGGGAATCAATGGCGGAGAGATTGTGGCCGAAGGGCCGCCGGCCCTGGTCGCTCGCGGCCGATCACTGACCGGTCTGTATCTGGCCGGTAAAAAGAAAATTGCCGTGCCGGAGAAACTCCATCGCGGCAGCGGCAAGGCCTTGATCATTAAGGGCGCGCGGGCTTATAACTTAAAAAATTTGGACATCAAAATTCCCTTGGGCAAATTTGTTTGCCTGACCGGCGTTTCTGGTTCGGGCAAGTCAACTTTGATTTTGGATATTTTGGGCCGGGCCTTGGCGCGTCATTTTTATCGGGCCAAGGAATTGCCCCTCGAACACAAAACGATCACTGGTTTTGATCACTTGGATAAGGTGGTGACAGTGGATCAGTCGCCCATTGGCCGGACGCCGCGTTCAAATCCAGCGACCTATACCGGCGTTTTCACAGCCATTCGCGATTTATTCACCGAGATTCCCGAGGCCCAGTTGCGCGGTTTTGACGCGGGTAAATTCAGTTTTAATGTCAAGGGCGGCGGTCGCTGCGAGGTTTGCGCGGGCGAGGGTTATGTGACTTTAGCGATGCAGTTTTTGCCTGATGTTTATGTGGAGTGCCGCGAGTGTCGCGGGCAACGGTACAATGCCGAAGCGCTCGAGGTTCATTACCGCGGTAAAAACATTGCTGATGTTCTGGCGATGACCGTGGAGGAAGCGAAAAAATTTTTCCATGATTTTTCAACCATCGCGGAAAAACTTGAGGTCTTGACTCAAGTCGGTTTGGGGTATCTTCGGTTGGGACAGCCAGCCCCCACTCTTTCCGGCGGCGAGGCCCAGCGCGTTAAATTAGCGACCGAGCTTTCCCGACGGGCCACCGGCCGCACCCTTTATATTCTTGATGAACCAACGACGGGTTTGCATTTTGAAGATGTCAGTCGTCTCTTGACCGTTCTGCGTCAATTGGTGGACAAGGGCAATACCGTGGTCGTGATCGAACATCATCTGGATGTGGTTCGGGCCGCGGATTGGGTTTTGGAATTAGGGCCGGGCGGCGGCGACCGCGGCGGAGAACTAGTGGCAGCCGGCACTCCAGCTGAGGTCGCTAAAATTAAAACTAGCCCAACGGGCCAGTATTTGGCTAAACAATTGATCAAAACTAAATCCCTCGCCCGGGTTTAGTTAGACAATTCTTTAAGCGGTTTTTTGTTTTGACGAATGAAACTTAAATTGCCGCGGCGCACCTTGGCGGTTTTGATCAGTTCCAGCGCGACCATTGAGGGCAGATTCAAGGGATAGATTCTTTCCACTCCGATACCCTCTGATATTTTGCGCACGGTCATGGTTTTGGAGAGCCCGGCGCCGCGGACCAGAATGACGATCCCTTCAAAGACTTGAATTCTTTCTTTTTCCTCGCCCTTGGGCGTGGTTTCTTTTATTTTTTGGTGAACGCGGATGGTCTGGCCAGCCTTGACCTCCTCGGGTTTGAGGAGTTGACCCTTGAGACCCGCGAGTTGGATTTTTTCATTCATAAGAGATCTTCAGGCCTCGGGCGAACCCCGTTAGAATGTCGGGCCGATATAGCGTCCTTGATCTTAGCAACCACTTCCTGTGGCGTCAAGCGGGTGGTGTTAATCACCAGATCGAATCGCGTGCGGTCTTGGCAGGAAAAACCATAGTATTTTTGAAAACGGACCTCTGTCTCGGCTAGCCTCCTGGAGAGCATGGCCGCGGCTTCGGCCGGACTGGCGACCGGCGGTTCGTCGGGCCGCTGATCAGCAAAGACTCGTTGACCCGCGATTTGGAGATCAACATCCAAAAATTTTAAAGGCCTGGGGGAGGAAGTGAAAACCGGCCCAACTGTCAATGACAAAATTATCCTCGGTTTCGCCGAGTTTTTTTTGATATTCATCAGCCGCGCGATCAGTCCAATCTTCGGTTTTGCCGATTTCATTGAGTTGATCAATGGTTAGTCCGCGCTCCATGGCCATCTGGCCGCGCAGATCGCCCATCGAATAAAATTTATAACCAAGATCTTTGGCCAGTATTTTTCCGACTGTTGATTTGCCTGATCCGGGTGAACCGGAAATAACAATAATCATTTTGAGAGTTGATCTAAAAATTTTTTAAATTCTGGCGGGAGAGGGGAGGTAAAATCGCGGACCTGGCCAGCCAGATCCAGGAAGGATAATTTAGTGGCGTGGAGCATCAGCCGCGGGATTTCCAACGATCCCAGTTTTTGGATGGTTTCGCTTTTGTATTTTTGAAGCTCTTTTCGACGTTGTTTTTTCAGGCGATAGAGACGATCCCCGACCAGGGGATGACCAAGGGCGTGAAAATGGGCGCGGATTTGGTGGGTGCGGCCGGTCTCGGGGAAGACGCGTGCCAAGGTCGCCTGGGGGAATCGTTGCTCTACTTCATATCTGGTTCTGGCTTCTCGACCCTCTTGAGAGGGCGGCCGGGCGGCCATCCGGCCGCCGCGGCGCGAACGGGCAATGACAAAATTGATTTCACCTTCTTCTTTCGGCAGTCGGCCGTGAACCAGGGCCAGATATTCTTTTTTGACCTGATGTTCGGCAAACTGTTTTTTGAGATGAACAAACATAACTTGGGTTTTGGGGATCACCATTAGGCCTGATACCTCGCGGTCAAGACGATGCACAATTCCCGGCCGTTCCGGATTTTCTCCGATTGATTTGAGAGAGGGGTAATCAGAAAGCAGGAAATCAACCAGGGTTGACCCGGTTTCCTGATTGGTTGGGTGAACCAGCAGGCCGGCTGGTTTGTCAACGACCAAAAAGTCGGTTTCTTCAGCCAGGAGCGATAATTTCATGGGTTCAGCGCGGAATTTTTATTTTTAATCAGGTAATCCTTGGCTTCTTTTTGGGTTTTGATCAGACCCTGAAGCTGGGCTTCGCGGAGCCAGGCGAGAATTCGTCCAACCTCCGGGCCGGGTTTGAGCCTCGTGATTCTCATAACCGCATAGCCATCAAGCAGAGACGGCTGGAGCAGATGTTTTTTCTTGCCTTTAATTTTTTCCAGTCGTTTTTTAACCGCGCGGTATTCTTTGAGCGCGGGCCGATTTTTTGGATCAATCGTGGCCGAGCCGTCGGCAAATTGAAGAGCCAAGAGCGCCTGGCCCAGTTTTTCGTCGCGCAGATAATAACGTTCCAGGGTGGTAGCGCGCATGGTTTGAGGTTGGCCGCTGATCAGCAACAGGTGATGGCGAACCAACCAAGCCAATCTTTGGGCATCAACATCAATCCGTTCATCTTTGTAACTGGACAGGCGCAATCGTTCCGCGATAACCTGACTCATTTGGGCGCCGACCGCGTCATGACCGTCAAAACGAATCCTTTGGCCGCGTTTTTTAGGCAGGGTAATGGTCTGGGGTTTGCCAAGATCGTGGAAGAGCGTAGCCAGGATGAGTTCAGCCGAAGGGGTGGTTTTAAATTCTTGGAAAAATTTTTTTGATTCCAGGATTCCCAGAGCGAGTCGGGTGTGGGTCCAGACATCGCCCTCCCGATGAAAGTTGCGCGGCTGCGGACAGCCC
Source organism: uncultured Gammaproteobacteria bacterium (assembly GCA_964532695.1). Classification (GTDB taxonomy): domain Bacteria; phylum Patescibacteriota; class Patescibacteriia; order CAZHKL01; family CAZHKL01; genus CAZHKL01. Next base: position 9,979 of record CAZHKL010000009.1, read on the forward strand.
TTCAGATCCAAGAGTTCGGGAATGAGTTTTTTCAAAACGCCCGAGCGATCAAAAAGATCAAGGGCCAAACTCGGCGCGGCGGTAAAACTTTTCAAGATTTCCTTGGCCCCCGTCTCGCGAGGGACAATGAATTCGCCAGCCCGCAGGTCATTTAAATGGCTAATGTTTTTTTTGAGCGCCGACCAGGTTTTCTTTTCGATGGTAAAGTTTAACTGGCAAGCAAAACGGAGGGCGCGCAAGAGTCGGGAGTAATCCTCGCGAAAACGAATTTCCGGCCGGCCGACCGTGCGGATTTTTTTTTGTTCAATATCTTTGGCCCCGCCAAAGGGGTCAATCAATCTGGATCGGAGCAGATCCCAAGCCAGGGCATTGACCGTAAAGTCGCGGCGGCCGAGATCATCTTCAATGGCGAGATGGGCGTCAAAACGGGCTTGAAGATCGCGGTAACCGCCCGTGCCAAAAGCATAATCGGTTCGCGGCAAGGCCAGATCAATGGCCGGAATGGCTTTATGCCGAGGAATGAATTTGAAAACTCCAAAATGTTTGCCCACCAGATTGACCTTGCCGACGGTGCGTAAAAATTTTTCAAGCCGCGTGATCGGGACGCCCCGCACGACCAGATCAATATCTTTGGTCTCCCGATCCAGAATCAAGTCGCGCACATAACCGCCAACCAGAAAAATTTCCGCCCGGGGGAAAGAGAGGCGCAGGGCGCGGCCAAGTTGTTGGATCGCGGTGGCGCGCAGGGTGGCGGAAAGTTTTTTTAACGCCCGCGGCGTAAGTCTGGGCATAAGGCAACCTGCTCCTAACGTGACGCACGCAGGTGCGTCACTGCCTGAAATGTATAAATTGGGCGCGCTAGGATTCGAACCTAGAACCATCGAGGTATAAGCTCGATGCTCTACCATTGAGCTACACGCCCGTTGTCCCAGGATAGCATTTCTCGTCAATCATTTCCAGTTGTAGTATAATGGAGACATGCCGAATAAGCCAACCAAGAGGATTTTGATTGTTGAGGACGAAAAGCCAATGGCTCATGCCTTGGAATTAAAATTAGGACGGGAAGGTTTTGAGATGGTTGTGGTGGAAGATGGCGAAGAGGCGCTGCGGATTCTCAATCAGGAACAATTTGATCTGATTATCCTGGATTTGATTTTGCCGCGCCGAGACGGTTTTGCCGTCCTTACGGAATTGAAACAAAAAAAAATTAAGACGCCCGTCATTGTGCTTTCCAATCTGGGCCAAGAGGAGGATCAAGAACGAGCCAAAAAACTAGGCGTTAGAGATTATTTTGTCAAGGCCGACACCTCGCTCGCGAACCTGGTTTCGCAAGTTAGCCGTTTGTTGAATAAATTATGAATCCTCAAGGAGGAGCGCCAAATCTTAAAGATATTTTGCTGCGGGAAAATTATGTGACGGTCGAAGATCTGCGCCGGGCCGAGGAATACGCTCGCCAGTCTGGAGCGGGAATTGAGGAATATCTTCAGAAAGCGGGTCTCTTGAGTCCGGACCTTTTGGGCCAGGCCTGGGCCGAATCGTTTGGCGTCCGTTACGCTGATTTGAATTCGAATCAACCGACTCGCGAGCAGGTTTTACGTTTGCCCGAAGAGCTGGCCCGTCAATTTCGCGCTGTTATTTTTAAAGAGAACGGCAAGAGTGTGATCGTGACGACCGATAATCCAGCTCAAGAAAATCTCGCGGCCAAACTTCGGGAAATCTTCCAAAATAAAAAGATCATTTTGGCTTACTCTTTGCCCGCCGATCTAGAGACCGCCCTGCTTCATTATCGTCAGACATTGGAGACTCGTTTTAGTCGGATTATTAAAGAGCGGAAAAAAGTGGCGCCGGAGATCTTGAAAGAAATTATTGAGGATGCCCTGGTTTATCGAGCTTCAGATATTCATTTTGAGCCGCGGGAGGATGAGGTGATGGTCCGTTTCCGGATTGATGGTCAGCTGCATGAAGCTGGTCGTCTTTCGGTCGAGTATTATTTGACGGTTTTAAATCGGATCAAGGTTTTGGCGCATTTGCGCACGGATGAGCATTTGGGGGCGCAGGATGGCGCCATTCGCTATGGCGCGAAAGAAGCCGTGACTGATATCCGGGTTTCCGTCGTGCCCACCCTGGAGGGCGAGCGAGTGGTGATGCGTTTACTTTCAGCCTATGTCCGCGGTTTAACTTTAAATGATTTGGGGCTTTCGGAAAAACACCAGGAGTTATTGATCGCGGCTGGCCGGAGGCCATACGGTATGGTTTTGGTGGTTGGCCCGACTGGTTCGGGAAAGACAACCACTCTTTATGGGTTAATCAAGCATCTGAATCGTCCTGAGATCAATATCATTACGATTGAAGATCCGGTGGAGTACAAAATTACTGGCGTCAATCACATCCAAGTCAATCCCCAGACCAATCTGACTTTTGCCAAGGGTCTCCGTTCAATTTTGCGTCAGAATCCGGATTTAATTTTGGTGGGCGAGATTCGTGATCAGGAAACCGCCGAGATCGCGGTCAATGCCGCCCTGACTGGTCATCTTTTATTTTCTACCTTTCATGCCAATGACGCGGCGACAGCCCTGCCGCGACTTTTGGAAATGGGACTTGAACCATTTTTAGTGGCCTCAACTTTAGAATTAGTTATTGCCCAACGACTGGTGCGGCGTCTTTGCGAGGCTTGCCGGTTTGGGGTAATCCGTTCACGAGAGGAATTGGCCCAACTGATTGGTTCGAAGAATTACTTTAACGAACCCGCGATCACGCTTTATGAAGGCAAGGGCTGTCCGACTTGCGCTTTTACTGGTTACCGCGGCCGGATAGCGATTTTTGAATTTTTGGCCGTGACCCCGCGACTCGAGGAATTGCTTTTGCAACGTCCCTCGACTCGAGAGATTTGGAAACTGGCTCGGGCTGAAGGAGCCGATTCGATGTTTGAGGACGGATTGGAGAAAGTCCGGGCGGGTATCACCACTCTGGAAGAACTTTTGCGGGTCAGCGCGCCTTAGATTTTGGTTCATGTCTCGGGAGAAAGATTATTTTATTGATAATCTCGCCATGCTCGCGGCTTCGGGATTGGACCTGGCCGCGGCTTTGTCAACTCTGAAACATGAGGCCGGCGGGGCGCGTCTTGGAAAAACTATCGCCGCCCTGCTCGAAGAGGTTGAGGCTGGGATTCCCTTCTGGCGGACCTTGGGAAAAACTCGGTTACTGCCCGCCCACGCGATTGCCTTGATCAAAATCGGAGAAGAATCTGGTCGGCTGTCGGAGAATCTCGGCGTTATTTCTTTGGAATTGCAAAAAGAGAGGATTTTGCGCGCCAAGGTGCAGGGGGCCTTGATTTATCCGGTCTTGGTTTTGACCCTGGCCGCGGTGATTGGTTTGGGCGTGGCTTGGTTTATTCTGCCGCGTTTGGCCAATGTTTTTTTGGCCCTCCGGCTTGAGCTGCCTTTGATCACCAGATTTTTAATATCGGTCGGCGAGTTTTTTGGCCGTTTTGGCTGGTTGGTCGTGCCGCTTTTTTTAATTGGCTTGGTGATCTTGATTTATTTTGTTTTTATTTTTTCGCGGACCAAGTGGTTGGGCCAAGCCTTGCTTTGGAGATTGCCCGGCTTGCGGCGATTGATTCAAGAGGTGGAATTGGCGCGGTTTGGAACCCTGCTTGGCGCCCTGCTTGAGGCGGGCCTGCCCTTGATCGAGGCCCTGGATTCATTGCGCCAAGCCACGGTTTTTGCGATTTATCAAAAATTTTACGGTTTTTTGCGCGAGCATCTGGAAGAGGGTTATTCATTTGAAAAAGGTTTTGCCCTTGATCCAAGTTCATCGGCCCTGATTCCTCTTTCTGTTCAGCATTTGATTGCCGCTGGTGAACAGTCAGGCCGCCTGCCCCAAACCCTGCGGACCATCGGCCAGACCTTTGAGACTAAATCAGAATTAACCACTAAGAATTTGACCGTGATTCTGGAGCCGATTCTGCTTGTGATTGTTTGGTTGGGAGTGATGTTTGTGGCCTTGGCGGTGATTTTGCCGATTTATAGTTTGATTGGCGGGTTTGGCAGATTGCAGTGAATGATAGACCGCGTTTTTCGACAGTCTCAAAAATATGAGAGCCTTCACCCTTCTTGAGGCGCTCTTGGCCGTGGCCTTGGTTGCCTTGGTCGCTGGTTTTTCCCTGCCTCTTTATCAGTCATTTGCCGCTCGAAATGATTTGACTCTGGCCGCGGAAACCATGGTTCATGGTTTTCACCTGGCCCAAACCTCAAGTCAAGCCGTGGTCCAGGATCAGAATTGGGGGTTGAAAGCGGAGAGCGGGCGGCTGACGGTTTTTGCCGGTTCAAATTTTGCCAGTCGGTTGCCGGAACAGGATGAGGTTTTTGAGATTTCACCGGCGATTACTGTCTCGGGTTTGACCGAGGTTGTTTTTTCTAAATTTTCTGGCGATCCGTTTCAGGTCGGCAGTCTGACTTTAACTAATCTTCAGAATGAAACAAGGATTCTTACGATTAATAGTCGAGGCTTGGTTGCCTATTAAGCGATCGCGAGACAGCAGGGGATTTAATCTGGTGGAGGCCGTGCTGGCGAGCGCGGTTTTTGCTTTATTGGTCAGCGCCTTTTCTGGCGCGGTCATCACTAGTCAAGAGGGCGCGGCCGCGGCCGGCGCTCGGGCCCGAGCTAATTTTTTGGCTGAAGAAGGACTGGAGGCAACGCGTTATTTGCGCGATGCCAGCTTTGCTAATTTGACTGATGGGGCTCATGGTTTAGCTCTGGTCAATAATCAATGGGTTTTTTCCGGCGCTTCGGATTTGACTGGTATTTTTACGCGCCAGATTCAGATCAGCTCTCTCGCTCCAGACACGAAAGAAATAATTGTCACGGTAACCTGGCAGCAGAATCCAGCTCGCTCGGGTTCAGCGGCTCTTGCTTCCCGGTTGACTAATTGGCGAAAAATTCAACTGGCCGCCGATCATCTCGTGATTGAGACGAACAATGCTCGTCTTGATCCTAGTGATCAGACCAAGGTCATTGATATTAATCTTAGCAACCAGGGGGATTTTGAAATGACTTTGGATAAAATGACTTTGAGTTGGAGCGGCGCGCCCGGCGGGACGAAATTAAACACCATCCTGATCAATAACAGTGTCGTCTTTAATGGCAATAGAAATTCTGGCCAAGAAACTGACCTGATTAATACTGGATTGGCCGCGGGCGCGACCAAGGCCTTGATTCTTGATTTTAGTCGGAATTTGACTGGCGTTACCTTGACTCTGACAGTGACTTTAAGCGATGGTTCAAGCAAAACCGTTGCGGGAATTATCCTCTAATTTATGAATCGAGGGTTTACTCTAGTTGAGATTCTTCTTTATTTGGGTCTGTCGGCCGGTTTGCTTTTAGCTGTTTCTCTTTTGCTTTCTTTTTTACTGGCCGCTCGAGTCAAAAATCAAACTATTTCTTTGGTGGAAGAAGAGGGCGCCCTGGCTGTTGAGCGAATCACCCAGGTCATTCGTCAGGCCGAGATCATTGAAGAACCTGAAGCTGGCAAAACTAAAAATAAACTTGAGGCGCGCTTGCCCTCTGGGCTGGTGGTTGAATTTCGTAAAAATGGTTTGACCCTGGAGATGATTGAGGCTGACGGCGCGCCGATTAGTTTAACCTCTCCGCGGGTGAATGTCTCGGGGCTGTGGTTTCGTCATCTGGCCCAACCCGGGACAGCGAGCAGTATTCGTCTGGAGTTCACTCTGGCGCGCTTTAATCCCGAGTCAAGAAGCGAGTATGATTTTAGTCAGACTTTTTATGCCGCGGCTAGTTTGCGGGAAAACTATGAAGACTAGGGGTTTTGCGACTCTTTTGGCTGTTTTGGTGGTGGGAGTGATTGGCGCGGCCATTGCTTTTTCTCTGTTGGGGCGGGGCGCGAGCGGGGCTCGTCTAATCCTCATCAGGCAATCTTCAGTTAAGGCTCGCAGCCTAGCCAATGCTTGCGCCGAAGAGGCGCTGGGGCAGATTCGAAGTTTATCATCTTTTGTCGGCTCCAATACTTTAATTTTAGCTGATGGAACTTGTGTTTACACTGTCACTTCTTTGGCTGGGGAAAATCGGATCATTACGGCCTCGGGCCAAGTTGGCTCGATCATTCGCAGGGTGAAGATCATCCTTGACCAGATTAATCCCAGCATCAATGTCACTTCCTGGCAGGAAGTGGCTGATTTTTGAGAAAATTTACCCAAGACGGTCAAGACCTGACCTTGATTAAGATGATAGTTGTCGTCGGGTTCGGCAGTTGTGATATAATAGAAATAATAATTTGTGGATAACTAAAAATAATAATTATCTATGTCTCAATTTTTAAAGGTTAGAAAAATCCAACCTGGTTTTACTCTTCTGGAAATTCTGCTTGTGGTGGCGGCGATTGCGATCCTGGCCGGCATTGTGATTATTGCCATTAATCCAGGCCGGCAATTAGCAGAAACAAGAAATGCTCAACGGCGGAGCGATGTTAATGCGATTCTGAACGGGGTCTATCAATATTCATTAGATAATAACGGCAGTTTGCCGAGTTCTGTTCCAACGAACGCCACTTGCGCCACTTTGGCGAGCAATGAGATTTGCAAAACCGGCGGCGCTTGCGCGGGTCTGGTTGATCTTTCTGTGGTGACGGCTAATGAACGTTATTTGGTTTCCGTGCCCAATGATCCGACAGGGGCCACGACTAATGGCGCGGGTTATCATCTGGCCCGGAGCGCCAATAATCGAGTGACGGTTTGCGCGCCCGATGCCGAGAATGGAGCAACGATCAGCGTGACAAGATAAGAGGTCTAAAGAATTTCAATTTGAATTACAAAAGCGTGCGTCTCCAGCACGTTTTTGTTATAATGAGCTCAAATATGACTAGACGGCGACTGACGCGGATTGTTTGGTTGAGTTTAATTTTGCTGACGCTCGAGACTGGCGTGATTGTTTTTGCTTACCTGAACACCCGAGTGACTTATGGGCATTATCTTTATTCAGTGAAAAGACAGTTTGAAAAATGGGAATTCGCGGCGGCTCGTGCGCCTGTTTCCCGGATCGCCAAATATGGAAAATTCAGTTTGCGCCGCAGTCAAGAGGCTTGGGTTTTGGCTCAAAAACCAAGAGCGCCCAGTTCTTTTGGCTATTTGATTCCGATTGTTTATTCCACGGCCTTGCCGCCGGCCGATCCTTTAGTGGAAACAGTTGATGAGATTGTGGTTAACACTCAAGCGGCTATTAGGGAGGCCGAGACTATTACCTCGCCGCCGTTGTACCAAAGGGCCGTCTCTCTGATTTCGGCGGCCAAAGAGCAAATTAGCCAGTCCCTGCGTCAGGTGGCCAGTTTAATTGGTTTGGCTGAAGCCCGCAGTCTGGGCGCGGTGGCCGAGGCGATTAATGAAACAGAAAAGACAGAAATGATTGCTCTGCTTGAGGCGCGATCGTATGAGGAAGTGGAGGGAGCGATTGCCGAGGAAAGGTTAGATCAATCAAGTTGGAAAGAACGGCTGATCAGGGCCGAAATCAAGTCTGAAACCAGGGCTGTCCTGGAAGAACGAGTTGAGGAACTTATTTCTGATGCGGAAACATATTTACGCTCTGGTAATTTACTGGGGGCCAGTGAGTTGATCAGAGAAGCGCGGGCCCTGAAGGAAGAGGCTCATCATTTTGTGGTTTCAGAAACCGGGCAAACTGAAACCGAACTTGAGGTTCGAGAGGAGGCGGAAAAAATCTATCAAGATCTTGGACGTTTCAAACAAGAGGCGATGACACTTCAAGGTCAGTTGCTCGGCAACATTGATTTTAGCGCGATAGATTTTGAGCGGGAAAAGGCTGAAGGTTTATTTAATCAGACGCTCGCGGACCTGGAGTCGCGGGATTGGGAGGGGGCCAATCAGGCGATCAAAGAAATCATTGAAGCCATCGGTCGGGGACGAAAAAAACTCGAGGGCCTGCAGACCCTGTCGC
>CAZHKL010000010.1:0-16705 GCA_964532695.1 uncultured Gammaproteobacteria bacterium
GGCGAGGGGTTTATGCTCGTGGGCACGGGTGATTTTGCCCTGCCCGCCACTTTTGTCTCGGCCCTGGCGGTCCAGGATATAATTTTGGCTTTTGGCGCCGCGGTCGGCGCGCTTTTGGGATTTGCCTTGACGACTTTGCTTTTTCTGGGCCCGGATCAAGCCAAACCCATGCCGGCCTTGCCGCCGATTGTTTTGGGAATGATTCTTGGTTTTTTAGTTTCTTTCCTGGCGGGTAAATTTTAAATTATGTCCAAGATTCGGCGAATCATTGTTGTTTTGGGTCCTCAAGGTTCAGGCAAGGGCACCCAAGCCGGGCTTTTGGCCCAACATTTTGGTTTTCCCATGATCACGATGAGCGATCTTTTGCGCGAAGAGATTGCGACTGGCAGTGTTCGCGGTCAACGGATCAAAGAGTTGATTGATCGCGGTCAAATGGCGCCTGAAGAAATCTCCAATGAGTTACTAGCCAAACGTTTAGCCCAACCCGAGGCGGCCATTGGAGCGATTATTGACGGATACCCCCGCAATCTGATTCAATTTCAAGCCTTTCACCTTTTTGCCCGGCCAACCGAGGTGATTTTACTTGATTTGACCGACGAATTGGCCCTTCGTCGTTTGAGCGGACGTCGGATTTGCGCCTGCGGTCGGATTTATCACTTGGAATGGAATCCGCCCCAACGGGATGAGGTTTGCGATGCTTGCGGCGCGAAACTCATGGTTCGGGCCGATGATCATCCCGAAGCCATTAGGACGCGTTTGGAAATTTATCATCGCGAAACCGAACCGGTTTTAACCAGGTATCGAGAGCAGGGCATCTTGCGCGTGGTTGATGCATCGTTGCCAATTCATCTGGTTCATGAGGAAATTTTAAAGGCCCTGGAACAATGAGAAAATATGGAAGTTAAAACTCAAGAAGAAATCGCCGTTATGAAGAAAGGCGGAGTCTTGCTTTCTCAAGTCTTGGGAAGGTTGGCGGCCGAGGCGCGGGTCGGCCGGCTGATGAGTGAACTTGATCAGTTGGCAGAAGGATTATTGCGCCAGGGCGGCGGTCAGCCGTCTTTTTTGGGTTACACCACTAAAAGGGAGAAGCGGCCGTTTCCAGCCTCGCTTTGTATTTCCAGAAATAATGAGATTGTGCATGGCCCTGGTTCGCGGGAAATCAAACTGGCCGAGGGAGATGTCGTGGGTTTTGATTTAGGTGTTCGTTATCAGGGATTTTGCACGGACATGGCCGTGACCGTGCCAGTGGGAGAGGTCTCGAGCCAAGCTGGGAAATTGATTTCTGACACGCGAGCCGCCCTGCTGGCTGGTCTGGAGGTGATTCGGGCCGGGGCCAAATTAAGCGCGATTGGTCAGGCCGTGGAGGCTTATGCTCGACCGCGTGGTTATGGTATTGTCCGCGATTTGGTTGGTCATGGGGTTGGCCGCCTGGTCCATGAAGACCCACAAGTGCCGAATTATTATGATCAACGTTTTGATTCTGTGATTTTACCCGCGGGCTTGACCCTGGCGGTTGAACCAATGTTAACGACCGGCGACTGGCGAGTGAAGACCCTGGATGATGGCTGGACAATTGTCACGGCTGATGGTTCTTTGGCCGCGCATTTTGAAGTGACTATTGTGATCACGGAACAGGGTTATGAGGTTTTGACTCCCTGGGTGGTATGAAATTGCTGGGTTTGGATTATGGTCGTCAACATTTGGGTTTGGCCATTGGGGACACAGAGCTGCGTCTGGCCAGTCCCTTGATCACCTTGAAAAATGGGCCGCGTTTTTGGAATGGAATCGCCAAGATTTTAAAAGAAGAAGAGATTGGAGCCATCGTGATTGGTTGGCCTCTTTCATTATCCGGGGGCGCGATCGCGGGTGAGGCCTTGCGCGAGGTCCAGACCTTGAGCGAAGAACTAGGACGACGTTTTGCCTTGCCGATCTATGTGGAAGATGAACGTTTTAGCACGGATCTGGCCGCTCGGTTGCTGGTTGGCCGAAAAAAAGATCAGGATGCCGTGGCCGCGGCCGTGATTTTGCAAAGTTATCTGGATCGTCTATGACCTTTTACACGACGGCCTTTGTTTTATGTCTTCAAAATCGGGGTGAGAGTGATCGCTGGGCTCATCTTTACACTGATCATTACGGCAAGTTAGAGGTCCTGGTCAGAAGCAGTCGAGAGCTGCGGAGCAAACTCTCGCCTCATCTTGAGGAACTGACTCTGGCCGCTTGTTTTATTGCCCGCGGTCGAGTTGATCATTTGATCGGTCTGGAGCGGTTGGACCGGTTTTCCATTTTGCATCAGTCCCTTGATCATCTGGTTGAGGCGGCTTGGGCCGCGAGTATTGTTGATGAGTTGACTAAACCCGAACATCCGGATCAGCGAATTTTTAAATTGCTGGCCGCCTGGTTTTCTTTTTTGGAGGGATTGGATGAGGTTCATCATCTTGAACGTTTTCATTTATTTTTTCTTCTCTGTCTTTTGGATTATTTGGGTTATCGGCCCGATTTCCAAAAATGTTTGATTTGTAAAAATTTACCCGCTCATCCCCCATACTTTAGCGCGGTCAATGGCGGCTTGCTCTGCGCGGGATGTGTCTCTCAAGAAGATCATCACCTGGTTCTCTTGAAGGATGAGGAATGGTCGCGGCTCTCTGATTTTGAATTTAGTCCGCGATTTGAGATCAGCGCTGGTCAGGCGCTGGGCCCGGCGACAGCGCGGCAGCTGACCGAGGCGCTTTTATCTGCCCATCTGACCAGGCCGAGGGATCATTGACAGAAAATTATTTTTGTGCCAGGATGCGGAAGTGGTTTGAGCCTAAAATGGGCTTGGACTTCGGTCTTTACAGGGAGAAAAAGTCATGCTGAAGAAATGGTTGGTCTTGTTTGAAGCGGTTCTGGTTCTGGGAGCGTGTCAATCAGTCCCGCGGCCAGGGTCAGGCATTCTGACCAGGAGAGAGATGGTCAGGCATCAGGCGCCTCGACCCCTAGTCTCAAAGAGAGTGGTTCGGGTCACCAATGGCTGGACCGAAGAAGTGATTGATTGGATTCCCAGCAATGAGATGCATAAGATTCATTGGATGGGCTTGTCTTTGGTTGAAGGGAAGCCGCTCTACCAGGTTCGCGATGATCAGGGAAAGCTAGGCCATTACTTGGTCTGGCGCGGTCATGGTTGGGGCATTTGGAAGTATCTACTCTGGGAGGGCTTGTTTGAGGGCTTGCCCTATTACCATGTCAGATCAGACATCAGAAAGCCCAGTCAACCAAGTGACAAGCTGATCTGGGGTTTTGCGGAAAGTGAGACCTTTAATTTGTTTTGCACAGATACCAGTACTGACGAGCGCCCTCTCCGCTGCGCTTCTCGCGGCAAGAAATGGTATGTCTTGCGCGGGGTGCGAGACAAAAACAAAAAACCTGGTTTTTGGGTTAGTCAACCCTATGACCACTTGACCATTCCTTATTTGGAGGCGGGCAGACCTCTATTTGCTGGTCAGCGCCAGGGTCAGTGGTTCTTGGTCTGGGGCAAAACTGAACAGCTAGTCAGCAGAGTAGAAGACATTGACTTGGTCCGACTAGAAAAGGGAAAGCTTGCCTATGCTTTCAAGCGCGCCAATCAGTGGTTTGTCAAAACAGAAAGCAAGCAGTATGGTCCTTACACTGAAGTTAGGGATCTCTGTTTTGCTTCGGGCAAACCGCTTTTCGAGGTCAAACGTCAAGGAATCGGCTGGTCTGTTGTTTGGGGCGAGTTTGAGGGAAAGAGCTATCAGAACTTGATCAATCCTTGCCCCTCAAGGCCGGGTGTGGTTCAACAGCCGCTCTTGATTGCGGCTGGTCGTCTTTTTTATGTGGCTGATCGCGCGGGCAAGCAACTAGTGGTTTGGGGGGAAGAAGAGGGGCGAGAGTACGATCGGATTAGATGGCCTGACTGGCCTGACTCACCAATTGTCAGCGGCCAGCCGCTCTATCTTGCTGAACGTGATGATTGGGGTTACGTGGTCTGGGGCAAAACCGAGTACTATTGTGGAGGAACCTTTGGGAAGGGGTGTCGAGTCAAGTTCCTGAATGGGAAACCGTTTTTCTCCATTTTTCAAGATGGCGCGTGGTTTGTCGTTTTTGGAGAAGAACGTTGGGGTCCGTATTTCCAGGCAAAGGAACTTTCAGTTTGGGATCCGCCTGACCGAGCGGTTTTTGGCGGTCGTCCTTTGGTCGTTGCCAAGACAGAGCAGCGTTATTGGGTAGTGACCTGGGAAGGAAAGGATACCCACTTGAGGTTCCTCATTCGAGAGTACTCGAGCGATGAGGATGGCCGTCCCACTCATCAAGACTGCGAGAACCTAGCTGGAGCTGAAGGCGCCTATGTTTGGCAGACCATTCTGCAGGGGCAGAGACTGGCTGTCACTAGTGAAGGAGATAAGTTTTTCCTGATCAGAGGCAAGGAAAAACAAGGACCCTTTGACTGTCTTTCTCCAATCGTTATTCCGCCGACCGGCAATGTTCTGACTCTGGTGCCGGATGGCGATCGCGTTTTGTTGGTTGGTGAAAGTGAAGGCAAACAGTTTGTCTTCTGGCGAATGCAAAAGGGCCGGTCCTATGACCTGGTCAGCCAGGTGGTTCTCTTGGCTGGCAAGCCTCACTATCTGGGTTATCGCGATGGGCATTGGTTTGTGATCTGGGGCGAAGAAGAACGTGGCCCGTACGATCGAATCAAGTGGATTGGTGAGGCAGGAGAAAAGCCTTTTTACCGGGCTTGGCGCGGGCAAGACATCTTCATTGTCTGGGGCGAGAAGATCAGCGACCCGATTTACTGGAAGTGGTCGGGAGTTGATTTCCGTTTGGCTGATGGTTCGCCAGTCCACCGTCGGCGATTGGAAGGCGGATATTCTGATACTTGGTGGGAGGAGAAGGACGTAGTGGTTGTCGGCGAACTTGAAAGCCCCGAATACGATCAGGTTTTCTCTCTCCATTTTGAGGGAGACAAGCTTGTCTTTGGGGCAATGCGCGGACAAGAGTTCTATCGAGTCACGCGACAGCTAACAACCAAGCAACTTCCAGTTACGACGGTGGAGTAACCTTGATCTCTCAATGATAGGATTTGTCATTGAGAGTTTTTTTATCCGGTTGAAGTTGATCTTTTTTTGTTTTTAGTGTTATGATAAAAGCGCTATGCGTGGTTTTTTAGCCGTAATTTTAGGCCTAATTTTGCTAAGCGGGGCGGTTTTATCAGTCAAACTCTCGACCCATCTGATGAATAAATCAATTGAACAGTTGGAACACTTTTGGCGCTGGCGTTTTCTGGGGGTTCTCACTCTTTTGGCGGGAGTGGCGCTCGTGGCCTTGGCTTTTATTTTGATTCCTCGTTTTTTGAAATAGGATATGGAAGTTTCGGCTCGTCTTAGAACTCAAGCTGGCCAGACTCCCCAAAGGGTTGGGGAAGTTGTTTTTGTTTATGGTTGGGTTGAGGCGCGTCGGGACATGGGTAAAATTATTTTTATTGATCTGCGAGACGCCACGGGATTGGTTCAAGTGGTTTTTGCTCTCCCTGAAGCCGGTTCGGTTTATGATTTGGCTAAGGAATTGCGGAGCGAATATGTCATCGCGGTCCAGGGTCGAGTGCAGAAGCGAACCGAAAAAACCATTAATCCGAAATTAGCGACCGGGACAGTGGAGATCGCCGCCCTGGATCTGCGGATTTTAAACAAATCCCAAACCCCGCCTTTTGAATTGACCAATGACACCCGATCAGTCAATGAAGAAACGCGGCTGAAGTATCGTTATCTTGATTTACGTTCAGAACGGATGCAAAGAAATCTTATTCTCCGGGACCGGGTGACAACCCACCTTCGCGATTGGTTGCATGATCGCGGTTTTCTGGAAATTGAGACGCCGATCCTGACTAAGGGAACGCCCGAGGGCGCGCGGGAGTATCTTGTGCCCTCCCGTCTTCATCCGGGCCAGTTTTATGTTTTGCCTCAATCACCCCAGCAGTTTAAACAGCTCCTGATGGTGGCTGGTTTTGATCGCTATTTTCAGATTGCTCGCTGTTTTCGCGATGAAGATCAACGCGGCGATCGTCAGCCTGAATTTACTCAACTTGATTTGGAGATGAGTTTTGTGGATCAAGAAGATATTCTCTCTTTGGTCGAGGCGCTCTTTCTTGATTTAGTGAAAACCGTGGCGCCGGAAAAACATATCACCCAGGTGCCGTTTCCCCGCCTCCCTTACGCCGAGGCGATGAGGAAATACAACTCTGATCGGCCGGACATCAGAAAAAATAAAAATGATCCCCAGGAACTGGGTTTTTGTTTTGTCGTGGATTTTCCCTTGTTTGAATGGTCGGAGGAAGAGGACAAATTGGTCTCGACTCATCATCCATTTACCGCGCCGCGCGATGAGGATGTCGGTCTGTTGGAGGGCGCGCCGGAGAAAGCGCTTTCTAAACAGCATGATTTTGTCCTGAATGGTTTTGAGATTGCCGGCGGCAGTATCAGGATTCATCGGCCAGATCAGCAGCGTCAGATCTTTAAAATCCTTAAACTATCAGAAGAAGAAGTTGAGCGACGTTTTGGCCATCTGCTCGAGGCCTTTAGTTATGGCGCGCCGCCGCACGGCGGCATTGCCCCAGGTCTTGATCGGTTGGTGATGATTCTGGCTGGCGAGCCGAACATCCGCGAGGTGATGGCCTTCCCTAAAACCGGTGATGCCCGCGATCCAATGATGGGCGCGCCTTCAGAGTTGCCGGCCAAATCACTCCAGGAGGTTCATCTCAAGATGACTTCATAGGTTCACCGTGTTATAGTGGATAGGTATGCGGTTGTCTAAACTGCAGAGGCATATCTTAAGAACTATGAGCGGTCGGATGGGGCGGACCAATCGTGAAATTTTTTACCACTATTATGAAAAAATGAGTCAGCAGCCGGCGCATGATGATCAGGTCAAGGCGCTGACCGCCGCCCTCGAACGTTTGATTGATCGCGAATTCTTGATTGGTTACGGTGTGCGCACGCCCCACAAGTGGTATATTAAAGAAGTCAAGCTCGCGCCCCCGGGTCGAAAATTGGCCCGCCGTCTCTGGGGCGAACAACAATCCCTGCCTTTAAAAAATTAATCCTCTTTATGTCCATTGCCAAAACTCTTCTTCGACATCTGAAAAAGAATAAAATCAGGTTTGAGATTGTCCCGCACAAAACGGTTTACACGGCTTATGATTTAGCCGCGACCCTGGGTAAAAAACTTGATCAGGTGGTCAAGTCCCTTCTGCTCAAAGTGGAGTTTCCCAAGATAACCAAAAAGAAGCCGGGTTATTATATTATTGCTTTGCCGGCCAGTCTGCAGGCTGATTTTAATCGGATTCGCCGGGAGCTGGCCGCCCTGAAGGTTGAGCTGGCCCCGGAGCGAGTAATGAAAAAATTGGGCATTGAACCAGGCGCGCTGCCGCCCTTGGGGTCATTTCATAAATTGGAAATGCTCGTTGATAAATCCTTGACTCGGGTGCGGGAAGTCTTGGTGCGCGCGGGCAGTCTGACTGAATCTCTCCGTCTTAATGTCAAGGATTGGCATCGTTTGGAAAAACCGCTGGTGGGTCTTTTTGCCAAAAAAGCGAAGAAAAAATAGATGACCTACCTGATTAAATTAGAAAAGTTTGAAGGGCCGCTGGATCTCCTCCTGCATCTGGTAGAACAGGAGGAGCTTTCGATTACTGAAGTCTCGCTGGCTCGGGTGACTGATGATTATTTGAGAGCCATTCGCGCCGCTCGAGAGATTGCGCCCGATGCCCTGGCTGATTTTTTAGTGATCGCGGCCAAGCTGATTTTAATCAAGTCGCGGGTCCTCCTGCCGGGTCTCCAGTTAGAGGAAGAAGAATCGCCGCTCGAGGATCAATTGAAATTGTATCGCGAATTTCTTGAAGCCTCGCGAACCATCGAGGGTCTGATCAAAAAAAAACGTTTTCTGTACGGTCGCGCCAGACCCCTGATCGAAGCCAGGCCGGAATTTTCCCCGCCGCCCCGTTTGACGACTGGACGTCTGGCCGAGGTTTTTCGATCAGTCCTTAAAAATCTTGAACCGTTTTTTGCCCTGCCTCGGGCCGCGATCGAAAGAGTCATTTCCATTCAAGAAAAAATCGCTCATCTGCGGAGCTTGATTATTGATCGTTTATCCTTGAGGTTTGACGAGATTTTGCGGGGGGCGAAATCAAAAACCGAGGCGATTGTCAGTTTTTTGGCCTTGCTTGAATTAGTGAAACAGCGCGTGATCAAAGCCGAGCAGGGCGACTTATTTCGAGAAATTACCCTGCATAAGCTGTAAGATGTTGGAGGCCAAAATAGAAGCTATTCTTTTTATCGTCGCCAAACCGCTGACTATCAAAAAGTTAGCTGATTTTTTAGAGGTCAAACCCAAAGAGGTCGCGGCGGCGATCGAGGAATTGTCTCGCCGTCTCAATGGAGCCTCAAGCGGTTTGCGTTTGGCGCGAAGCGGCGACGAAGTGCAACTGATGACCAGCCCGGAGTGCGCGGGGTTGGTGCGGAATTTTGTCAAAGACGAGATCTCGGGTGAGTTGACTCGACCCCAGCTTGAGACCCTGACCGTGATTGCTTATCGTCAGCCGGTCACTAAGCCCGAACTAGAGCAGATTCGCGGCGTGAATTGCAGTTTGATTATTCGGAATTTACTGATGCGGGGTTTGATTGAGGAGGAGGAAGCAAAAGAAAAATTAGGTTTAGTCTACCGCGTCAGTCATGAATTTTTGCGGTTTCTCGGTTTAAGCGAGGTGCGCGAATTGCCGGATTATGAGAAGCTTCATCTTGACCAACATCTGATCAGCGCCCTGGAGCAATTAAAATCCGCCTCTCCAAAAGGGCCGGAGGAGAAGTGACAATGTTAAAATATTTTTTCGAAATTTTTTTAGTCAGCACCCTGGCCCTGGCCGCCCCAACCCGGGTTGAGGTGACCGGGACCCTGGATCGTTTTGAGGTTGTCCGTCGCGCTTCTTTGCCTGTTTCGGCTCCTCGCGAACCAGGACCGCGTCTGCTTGACCCTTCGAGCCGGGGGGTGGTGGTCGAGGCCGCGGCAGCCTTAGTCGTTGACCGCGAAAGCGGTTTGGTTTTATTTGAAAAGAATGCTGATCAAACCCGCTCCATCGCTTCACTGACTAAACTGATGTCAATGATGATTGTTTTGGAAAATTTATCCGCGACTGACAATCCCGAGACGCGCGATTTGATTTTTGCCAGTCTGGTTGGTTCGGATAATGAGGCGATTCGTTCATTGGTCGAGCAGACCGGTTTGGGAGAAAAGGATTTTGTTCAAAAAATGAATGCCCGGGCCGAACATTTAGGGATGCGACGCACCTTGTTTGTCGAACCGACCGGCCTTGACGCGGCTAATCAGTCCACGGCTCGCGACTTGATTCGCCTTTTGCGGGCCGCAGGCGAGATACCGGTGATCAGGGAAGCGGCGGCCGCGACCATTTATCGAACCAGGAGCGGCGGCAAAATCAAAAATACAAATCTGCTTCTTTCGAGTTTTCTTGGTCAGGCGCCCTATCAGATTGTTTTAGGCAAAACCGGCTCGCTGGAAGCGGCTGGTTTTTGTCTAGCGACGGCTATTGATCAGGGCGACCACGGTATTCTGGTGGTGGTCTTGGGGGCCGGAGACCATTTTTCTCGTTTTACCGATGTTAAGGCCTTGGCCTATTGGGCGTTTACTCGTTGGGCATGGACACCCTAGATTTTTATCTTGATTTTTTCAGGAGCTGGCCGCCAGAGGTTGCGACTCTTCTCGTGGCCATGATTCCAGTGGCTGAACTAAGGGTTTCCATCCCCTTGGCCCTGGAGTATTTCGGTTTGCCTGTTTGGAGCGCGATTTTTTGGTCAGTGGCGGGCGATATGATTCCGGCCATTCTGATTATTTTATTTTTTGACCAATTGGCGCGCTGGTTTTGTCTGTTTTCAGGGACCACCAAACGGTGTTATGAATGGTTGGCGAACCGGACCGCTAAAAAATTTGAAAAGGGTTATCAAAAATACGGCGCTGCGGTCGCCTTGGCGATTTTTGTGGGTATTCCCTTGCCCTTGACTGGTTCTTGGAGCGGCGCCTTGGCCGCTTTTCTTTTTGGTGTTCCCAAACGGGTGGCCCTGGTTTCTATTTTGGTTGGGGTAATAATAGCCGCGGGTTTAGTAACCCTGATTGATTTGGGGCTGGTCAGATTTATCTTATGAGGATTGGCCTTGATTGCCGGATGATTTTAAATCCCGGTTTTGGCGAGGAGGCCGGGGTGGGCCATTACACCTACTTTTTAGTCCAGCATCTCCTGGCGATTGATCAAAAGAACGAGTATCTTCTTTTTTTTGATCGCCGCGCTCGGCCAATCGCCGAGGAGATAATTGGCCGCCAGCCCCGCGCTCGGGCGCGTTATTTTCCTTTTCATGAATACCGGCATTATTTGCCTTTTATCTATGCTCATCTTTTGGCGGCCAGCTTTCTTTCTCGGGAAAAATGCGATCTTTTTCATAGTCCGGCTGGAATTTTACCCTGGGGTTATCAGGCGCCAGCCGTGATTACGGTGCATGATTTGGCGATTTTTGCTCATCCCGAGTGGTTTCCCGAACGAATCCTTGAACGTTTTTCTTCAACTCGGATTTTACTGCCGCGTTCAGTGAAAAAAGCCAAGAGAATTATCACGCCTTCCGAATCAACGGCTCGCGATTTGCAATCATTATTTTCCGTGTCCGGGAAAATTAGAATCATCCCCCATGGTGTTCTGCGGTCAACAATCCATGGTGAATTATCCGCGGCCGCGGACCTCCAAGCCCGTTATCATTTGGCTGATCGTTATTTATTATTTTTGGGGACGATGGAACCGCGAAAAAATGTGGCCGCGCTGGTGCGGGCTTTTCGCGTCCTCCAAACCGATCAGCGGTTTCAGGATGTGCAATTAGTCATTGCTGGCCGTCGGGGTTGGAAATTTGAAGAAATTTTTCAAGAGATCAAGGAAACCAACAGGAGATCAGCGCCTCGTCAGTCGGTTCGCTATCTTGGTTATGTGCCGGCGGCGGACAAATTCGCTTTAATGAAGCAGACAACGGCTTTTGTTTTTCCTTCTTTATATGAGGGTTTTGGTTTGCCCGTGCTCGAAGCAATGAGTCTTGGCGCGCCGGTCATTACTTCTAATGTTTCTTCTTTGCCTGAAGTGGTTGGCCGAGCCGCTCTGATGGTTGATCCGGCTGATGAATCAAGTCTCGCGACTGCTCTGGGTCGAGTCTTGGAAGATGAGGCCCTGCGCCGGCAACTTAGTCAGGCGGGACGGCTTCGGGCCCAAGAGTTTTCCTGGACCAAAACCGCCGCCCAAACCCTTCAGGTTTATCAGGAATGTTTTTCTGCTTGACGAGGATGATGATGATTGGTATACTGGACCTTGTTTTTACGCAGGGTTGCGCGGCATAAAAAAGGACGCGGGGTAGAGAAATGGCATCTCGCCAGGCCCATAACCTGGAGATTCCCGGTTCAAGTCCGGGCCCCGCAACTCTGCGCGAAAATTTTTTAAGAATGGCTGGGTAGCTCAGTTGGTTAGAGCACACGCTTCATAAGCGTGATGTCGTGGGTTCGAGCCCCACCCCAGCTATTAATCAGAACCTATCTTTGAGATTGGTTCTTAGGGAAAAATATGTTTTTAATCACTCATGCCGCGGTCGGCGCGATGATTGGTCAAGCGGTTGGTCATCCGATCCTGGCGGCTCTCGGCGGCTTGGTTTCGCATTTTTTGCTTGACATCATTCCTCATGGTGACGCCCATCTTTACCGCAGTTTCCAGCGGCGGGAAAAGGTCAGGCGGGCCGTGGCTTATGTGACGACTGATGCCTTGGCCGCTATTTTTTTTGTTTTAGCCCTGTTTAATTTTCGCGATTTTTTTCATCCCCTCAATGTCAGTTTGGGGATTGCCTTTGGTATTCTGCCCGATCTTTTGATTGGTCTTTTTGAGACGGGCCGAGCGCCTTGGCTGCTCGGTTTTCAACGATTTCATTTTTTCTTTCACGATCTTTATGTCCGCCGCCGCCGCGATTTGCCCTTTGGTTATGGCGTCTTAATGCAGATCGTGATTCTTGTTCTTTTGCAGATGAGGATTTTTTGAAATTCAAAGTTAGATAAGAAAAAACAGAGCAGCTGCTCTGTTTTTTGGTGTCTTTATACAACCACGCTCGAACCTATTTTAGCAAAAATTTCTGAATTTGACGAACGCCTCCGCGCCCCGCCACAGGCGGGACTAATGCGGACTCGGTTTTGCGAAAACTATTTTTTGGGGAAGCTGTTTTGTTTTGGCGAATTGGGGGCGGGGTTGTTAAAAGATATCAGTTAACGATCCGATACTTACCCTAAAATCTTTCTGTACAACACAAGCGTTTTTTCAATCATCGTGTCAGAACTAAATTGTTTCGCGGTTTCTCTGGCGGCTAATGCTAGACGACATCTCAGAGCCGTGTTGTTTAGTAAAAGTTTTATTTTTTCTTTAGCTTCTTCGATAGTATGAACAATAAAACCATTTTCACCATTACGAATAATTTCTGGAGCCACGCCTACGGAAAAACTTATCGGTACCAGCCCTTGCGACATCGCCTCAATCAAACTGAGTGAAAACCCTTCATAACGCGATGTCAACAGCGCGATTCCTCCCGCATGTTGATTTAACAAGGAAGGAATAGTGTCTTTAAGCGCATTTGCAACAATGGAGTGATTTGGAATATTGTTTTTCATCCATTGCACTAACTTTTTATTCCTCGACATTACCACTGTAAACTTTTTGACTTCAGGAAACCGTTCAAAAAGCCAGATAAGGCGGTCAACACCTTTGAGTTTTAGCGTGAATGTATCCTCTCCGATCCGACCAAGAAAAACAAGCATGGGATTACTTTCTAGATTGTTGTTTGGTGTTTCAAACCAGTAATCCTCAATCGCATTATGAATAACTTCAATTTTTTCAGCCGCAATCCCAACGCCTATTAGATTCTTTTTTACTATATCTGATGTGGCAATAATATAATTAGCGCGTTCAGCCGAATATTGCTCAATGGAGGCGATATCGTTGAGTGGTCGGCGTGTTTTTATGTTCAATTCGCGAATTGCCCCCGATTGTTTTAAGCGGAGAAAAACATCACTGCACCCGTTTTCCAAACGATTTGTTTTCGGAACAGCTTTTAAAAAACCGATAGTGGTTGAACCGAAATGCGATATTACTGGTTTGGAAAAACGAAGAAAGGCGAGCGGGGTATAAGTTGTCCCTTGAATAATATCATGGCGCAATATCTCCTCGCGTTTTTCCAATAATGAATAAAAAAAGAGAATGTTGTTAATGCCCTTAAAATGAGCAGGTGTGTCCGTAAGTAGAAATTGCGGATAAAAGTTATTTACTTCCGCCCCCTTTTCTCGCAATTTACAGGCGATAAGATCGTTAATGAAATGCGCGCCGGTACCTATTTTTTTGTCGCTATGGATAAAGGCTATTTTCATATTTGCGTTAATATCTCTCTTCGATAAAAGAATTTGCGTATTTCCTCAACTAAGATAATTGATGAGGCAATTGGAATAATAATAAGCCATTCCAAAAGCGAGAGTGGTGTGGTGTGCAGGATTTTCTGCAGAACTGGCGTATAGAGCGCGGAAAATTGTAGAGATATAACTATTGCAGTGGCGCCAACTAGAAACTTATTGGAAAATGGGTTCATTTGAAAAATAGATTTGCTTTCAGATTTACAATTCCAAGCATTAAACCATTGGAACATTGCAAGCGTCGTGAGCGAAATTGTCCATGCCTTAGTAATATCGGTTTCAAAGTATCCTTTGAAAAGATAGAGTGTTCCAATGGCCATCGGTAATGCCATCAAGAACATTCTTTGCGCCATCAGTCTATCCACAATCCATTTTTTAGGCCGCTCAAATTTTCCTTGCATAAGTCCTTTTTCTTTTGGTTCCATAGCGAGAGCAACATCAAGGAAACCGTCAGTAACAAAATTAAGCCAGATGATTTGAGCGGCGAGAAGGGGCAGCGGGTATCCTAAGACAAGCGCACCTGCGATAACCAAGACCTCGCCCGCACTTGTGGAAAAAAGATAAAGAATAACTTTTTTAATTGTCTTATAAATCCCTCTGCCCTCTTCGGCGGCTGAAACTATACTTGCAAAGTTGTCGTCGAGAAGCACTATATCCGAAGCTTCCTTTGCCACCTCGGTTCCAATTTTTCCCATTGCTACACCAAGGTCGGCGGCAACAAGAGACGACGCATCATTCACGCCATCTCCGGTCATTGCCACGATTTCGCCTCGCTTGCGATAGGCCTGAATGATGCGAAGTTTGTGATCCGGCGTAACCCGGGCAAAGACGGTGGTGTGGGCAAGTTTCTCCGCCAGCTCGTCATCAGATATTTTGTCGATTTCTTCCCCAGTAAGAACACTGTCACCTTCACGCCAAATATCCGCCTCTTTCGCAATTGCCTGCGCCGTAAGACTGTGATCGCCCGTGATCATTACCACACGCATATCTGCCGCTCGCACTCTTTGCATTGCTTTTTTAACTTCGGGACGAAGTGCGTCATTCATGCCAAAAAAACCAACAAAAGTAAGTGGTGGCATTGCGTTTCCATCAACGCTCCGCCCAGTGTCTTGATTTATGGCATAAGCAACTACCCTAAAACCGTCTTGCGCAAGTTTATGAAATACTGCCTCGAGTTCCTTTTTTTTCTCTTTGTTGAGAGTCTTGATTTTGTCTTTGTGCCAGACATTTTTACAAAGTTCAAGCACTTTCTCCGGCGCGCCAACGATAGTAAGAAAATTTTTGTCGTCCACCGCTCGAATTGTGGCGTGATACTTTTTTTGATAGTCAAACGGTAATTCAAAAATTTTCGGTGTTTCCTGCTCCAGTGCGTCGTGGCGAAATCCAATCTTTTCAGAGAGCACCAACATCGCCGCCTCGGTGGGATCACCAGCAATCTTCCAAGTACTGGTTTCTTCCAAAAAAGACAATCGCGCGTTGGCGCAGAACGCCGCGATTTTTCCGCTAAAAAGTAAATCAGTATGGTTTAAGGGATCAATAATTTTACCATCAAAAGTTGCTTCGCCTTTTGGTTCGTATCCATTACCCGTGATGTCAAAAATCTTTCCGTCCACATACACGCGCTGAATAACCATCTCGTTTCTAGTGAGCGTTCCGGTTTTATCCACAGCAATAATTTTTGTTTGTCCCAATGCTTCCACTGCCTGCAATCGCTTCACCAACACATTGCGTTTTGACATTCTCCGAACGCCAGTTGCCAAAACTAAAGTCATTACAATTGGAAGCCCTTCGGGGATAATAGAAACCGAAAGTGCCACCGCCGTGGTGAACATTTCTTTGAGGGATTTACCAGAAAGAACACCAAGAACAATTAGAGAGGTGCTAATGACGGCTACTGTAACGATAATAACGCGAGAGAGATAACGAATATTGGTTTTTAGAGGAATCTCGGTATCAATCGAAGAGATTTTCTGCGCAATTTTTCCAATTTCCGTTACGAGTCCGGTAGCCACAACAACCGCAGTACCATTTCCACTCAAAATGTGCGTCCCTTTGAATACCATATTTTTCTGATCCGCCACTGGCAGATTGTCGGCTGGCACTACTGTATTGGTTTTAGTCACTGGTTCTGATTCTCCAGTAAGACTTGCTTCATCAACTTTTAGGATATTGGAGAAAATAATTCGTGCGTCAGCCGGCACTTTTTCTCCTTCTTGCAACACAATAATATCTCCGGGCATTACCTCGGCATCTGGGATGATAATTTCTTTTCCATCTCGCAACACGGTTGCGGAAGTCTCGGCAAACCTTTTTAAGGCAAGAAGTGTGTTTTGCGCCTTGCCTTCCTGAATTGTTCCTACAATCGCATTAAAAAGAAGCACCGCAAAGATAATCGAAGCGTCAATAACTCCTCCCATCGCAAAAACAATACCTGCCGCGGCAAAGAGAATATAAATTAGTGGACTTTGAAATTGCCGCAAAAAAATAAGGAGCAGGCTGTCTACTTTCCCTTCGGGAAGTTTATTGAATCCATATTCTTTAAAACGGTTGGCCGCTTCTTCTTTTGTTAAACCGCGTTCATGAGAATGGAGTAAATCAAGAACCTCGGGAACTGTTTTTGTATGCCATGAAATTTGTTGCATTATTGCCATAGAATTATTTGATCAAATCCTCAATTGCGACATTAAGGGCTTTCGCGATTTTGCTCACAACGAAAACAGATGGCTTTTTAATAACACTTGTTTCAATTTTGGTAAGTGTTGTATAAGCCACATCAGCCTTACGAGCAAAATCGTCTTGCGAAAGTCCTAATTTTTGTCGCAATTTCCTTATTTTTTGTCCTAGGTGATTACTTTCCATATATTGATAACATATAACTGTTGCTTATTTTCGGACACAGTATTATACTAACAGATATGAGGACTTTTTTCAATTTTATCTTTGCAAATAACCCCGCCCCCAATTCGCCAAAACAAAACAGCGGAGCAAATGGAAAATTCCTCCCCAAACCCCTTTTTCCTGCCCGCCGCGCCCTCGCTTCGGCTGGCGGATTTTTTCGGCGGGCTTAATACTTTTCCTTACCCCTCCCACCCTGCGCGGAAAAGTTTAAGGAACTCCCTGTGAATAAAATACTTGTTGCTCTTTTTCTTTTTGTCTGCTATCATTTGAATATGTATTC
>CAZHKL010000011.1:0-15076 GCA_964532695.1 uncultured Gammaproteobacteria bacterium
CAACAAGGCCTGTTCTAACGCCTAACCGGGATAACAACATTCCAACATTCTGCAGAATGTTGGAATGTTGTGGAAATGATGTTATAATATGGATATTATGAAGACGCCAAAACAATTAGAGCGTTATTTCAAGGGTGCGGCTAACCACCGACGTATCGCTATTTTGCATACGGTAGAGAGAAGCGAAGGTATCGCGGTTAAAGAGATTGCCAACGAATTGAGCGCCAACTTCAAAACTATTTCCCAGCACACCAAGTCGCTTGTTCAGGCTGGTCTCTTAAACAAAAAATATCTCGGTCGTCAGGTTACGCATTTCCTTTCGCCCTACGGCAAGTCCTTTCTCAAATTTATGAAAACATTCTAACATTCTGCAGAATGTTAGAATGTTTGTATTATCGATATGGACACTATCAGAGAGTGTTTTGAGGGGAGTTTTTTGCCGCAGCTCGCCGATTCGGTTTAATTCGGCACAAGGGGCCCGCGGAAAAATATCCTGATTTTTTGGGATATTTTTTTGGTTTGGATTTAAACCAACGTCGGGATTTTTGGCTGTCTCAAGATCGGTTTAATTCGGCACAAGGGGCCCGCGGAAAAATATCCTGATTTTTTGGGATATTTTTTTGGTTTGGATTTAAACCAACGTCGGGATTTTTGGCTGTCTCAAGAGAGGATTATGGCGGCAGGAGTTCAAGGCCGTCAGCGCCGTGGATCGGACCGACCGATCCAATGGTCTTGCTTTGTTCGGCCGCGCTTGGTTTGACGGCCGGGTTAGAGATTGGAATGATAAAGAAATTCTGTCGGTTTTGGCTGTCAAAAATCTCGGCTGTGCTGAAGCGGCGACGTTGGCTTTTTTCCACATAGTAAGTGCCAGTCTGATCAGCGATCAAGCTGCCGTCCGGAAAGATGGCTTCAGTGACGGGCGGACCAATCCAATAATCATTAAAGACAGTCACATCCAGATCAATCACCCTTTGGGTCCAGTTTGGTCCATAAAGAAGACGGGCTAACTCTTCGGTCTTGAGCCAGCGGAGCAGACCGCCTGGTTCCACGGCATAGACTTTTGGATCAGAAGTGATTTTGACAAGCCAAGTGCCGGCTCGAATTCTCATATTTTTGCCTAAAGGGATCGCGGCTAATTGCGGCGCGGGAATAATTTTGATCTTGGCGAAATCAGAGAACCAGCTTTGATAATGCTTTTCATTGAAAAAGGCGTGCCGTCGGCCATCCGCGGTGTAGAGATAAACAGTGTTTGAACCTTGAATCATAATGCGGTCGCTGTTTTGAAGGGGGATGGCCTGGGGAAGCTCGAGACCAGGTGTTGAAACTGGAGAGGTGATTGGCGTGAGGACAGGCGGGCCCTTGATGATCGTGAAGAAGGTTGGTGTGGTTGGAGTGGACGCGCTTGGTTTTTGGGGCAGGCCTTGAATGCTAAAATTTTTGTCTGAGAGATCAGCGATGATGATTGAAGTACCGGCCGCGTCCCGACCCTCAATTCTGACCCGAAAAGCAGATCCGTCAAGATCAGGCACGGTCCATTGATAACTGCCGTCATTGGCCTCACCCTGGGCAATGACTCGAGGAAAAGAAAGCCCGCCATCAGAGGAAAGAAGAAGGGTCATTGAGCTGATGCCCGTGCCGGTTGAGGCCCAAGTCAGATCAACTATCTCATTGGCTTTTAGTTTTTCATCACCATTGGGGGTTTTGAGGATGAGGGTGGTGATCGGCGCGGGCGCGGACTGGGGGGTGGAGGGCGAGGAACTAACTGGCGCCGCGGCCGTGATGGTGAAGTTCCAAGTGGTTGTCGCGAGATTAGGATCGCCAGTCGCAGTTGAGGAGGCAGTGTTGGCTAGGGTGACCACATAGGTGGTGGCCCGAGCAAAATCATTAGCTGGATTGACAGTCAGTTGGGTGTCAGTTCCGCCCCAGCTAAAGGCAAGAGTTCCCGCGCCTGGGGGAGGAGCAATGGAAACCGCGGATTGGGTATCAGCTTGAGACATTTGTTCAGAAAAAGTAATGACCAGGTTGGCGTCAACCGCAATCGCACCCGCGCCACTTGAGGGCGTGCGGCTGATCACGACTGGCGCGGCATTATCAGTCGCGGCGACCGAGGCCTTGGCTGACATCGCGCCGCTAGTCAGGGTGACACTATTAGCTAGGCCTTGATTGGCATAACTAATGACTGGATTAGCAGCCCCGCCGGTTTCATTCGCGTCAGCATTGACTAAAATATCCAAGCTCGGGTTGGCGCCAGTGCAAAAAAGTCCGGTAATAGTCGCGGTGATGCTGCCCGCCGTGTTCACGGTCCAATCGCCAGCTTCATAATTACAAACCGTGACATTTTCATCCATGGTCCAGCGAATTCTATCCACGGCGCCATTGCCATCAAGATCAAGATATTGAGCCGCGCTGATTGTATCCGCGGCTCGGACCATTGAGGCTAGGACCAGCCAAAGGAAGAGCGCCAATCCCAGCCAGCTTGATTGTCGAGAGAGTGACATAACAGGGATATTATACTGCCTTAAAATTGAACTTGTAAAGCCATTCATAAACATGTTAAACTAATCTCTGATTATGAAACAGCTGGTTCTGATTGTCGGAATTCTTATCTTGGGATTTTTGGCGGTCTTTTTGCCAATGACAAAGAAAAATATCCAACCCGGCGGTCAGTTGCGGGTCTTAACCACTTTTTTGCCGCTTTATGTTTTTACCCAAAATGTCGCTGGCCAGGCGGCAATCGTGGAGAATCTCTTGCCGAATGGAGTTGGCCCGCATGGATTTGTTTTTTCCCCGGCTGAAGTAAAAAAGATTAGTCAGGCTCAATTGGTGATTAAACAAGGAATCATTGATGATTGGGTGGATAAAATTTTGGCCGCGGCCGATCAGGCAGACTTACCAGTGGTTACCGCGGGTCAGGGGATTTTGCCTCATACCGGCGCGCCTAGGTTTGATCTTGAGGCGCGGGTAGAGACCAATAATTTTTCAGCCGGGCTGCTCGAGCGCCCGAAAGCAGATGATCCTCATCAATGGCTCGATCCTTTTTTAGCGGTCCAGGAGGTGGAACGGATTCGCGATGGCTTGATGTTGGTTGATCCGGACAATCGGGAAATTTATGCCCGTCAGGCCGAAGCCTATATTTTGAAATTGTTGGCCTTGGATCAGGAGATTCGTTTGGCTTTAGAAAAAATTAAATCGCGTGAATTTGTTTCCTTTCATCCAGCCTTTCGTTATTTTGCTTATGAATACGGTCTTCGGGAAGTGGGAGCGATCAAAGAGATCCCTGATCAAGAACCAACGCCAATTGAATTAGGGCGCTTGGTTCGTCAGATTCAAGGGTTTGGGGTGCGGGCGATTTTTTCTGAACCGCAGTTTTCTCCCAAGATCGTGGAAATTTTGGCTCGCGATTACGGGCTGCGGATCGTCGAATTGGATCCCTTGGAAACTGGCGAGTTTCGAGCGGATTATTATGAAGAAGTAATGAGAAAGAACGTTAAAGCTATTGTCAGCGCCCTCAATTAATTTTGATCCTCCTCTTATGTCCTTATTGTCAGTCAAAAATTTAACCGTGAGTTATGGCGACAAGGTCGTGGTGGAAAATGTTTCCTTTGAACTTAATCGTCGGGATATCTTGGCCGTGATTGGCCCCAATGGTTCAGGCAAAACTACTCTGATGAAGGCAATCTTGGCCTTGGTGCCGGCAACAGGTGAAATTCATTGGCCAGAAAAGACCAGATGCGGTTATGTGCCGCAGCGGTTTGATTTTGACCGCACCTTTCCCCTGACCGTGGCCGAGGCTTTTCTTTTGCGGTTGGGTCATAATTTTTGGTGGCGCGATGTCCGGTCTAATCAGGAAATTAAGGCGGCGCTGGAACAGGTCGGCGCCCTCTCTCTCCTTGATCAGCGGATTGGCGATCTTTCCGGCGGCCAACTTCAGCGAGTCTTGATTGCTTACTCTCTGCTTGGCAAACCAGAGATTCTTTTTTTTGATGAGCCAGCCACGGGCATTGATTTGGGCGGCGAAGAAACAGTCTATAATTTGATTCATAAATTAGTGCACGAGGCCGGCCTGACTGTTATTTTTATTTCCCATGATCTTGATGTTGTTTATCGGCACGCCACAGCCGTGATTTGTCTAAATCGTAAAATGGTTTGTCATGGAGCGCCGCGCCAGGTTTTAACCGGCGAGATGCTTGAGCAGATTTATGGTCAATATGTCGGCGCATACCAGCATCAACATAAACTATGATTGCTGATTTTTTTCAATACCCGCTTTTCATTCGGGCCTTGGTTGGGGTCATTATTCTCGCGGTTTTGACCGCGATTTTGGGCGTTTTTGTGGTTTTGCGGCGGATGGCTTTTTTTGGCGACGCGATTGCTCATTCGAGTTTGGCGGGCATTGCTTTGGGTCTCTTATTTGGTCTTGAACCAACTTGGGGGGCGCTGATTTTTTCTTTAGCGACTGCGGCCGGGATTGTCGCGGTCAGTCGCCGTCGGTTTTTAGCCCTGGACACAATTATTGGTGTTTTTTTTGCGGCGGCCGTGGCCTTGGGTGTGCTCCTGATTAGTGAATTGCGTCTGCGGGTTGACCTTTTGGGTTTTCTTTTTGGCGATATTCTGGCCTTGACCAATCTGGATCTTTGGGTGATTGGAGGGTTGGGGTTTTTGGTAGTGATTTTTGTGATGCGGGCCCTGGCCCCCCTGGTTCAAATTGCTTTTCAGGAAGATTTGGCTCGAGTGACTAATCTTCCGGTTGGGCTTTATGAGTATCTTTTTATGATGGTTTTGGCGCTGGTGATTGCTTTGGGTATTAAGGTCGCCGGGGTGATTCTGGTCGCTCCGCTTTTGATTATTCCCGCGGCCGCGGCCAAAAACAGCGCTCGTGATTTGCGGGAAATGTTTGGTTTTTCTGTTTTATACAGTCTGATCTCTGGTTTGGGAGGTCTGGCTCTTTCTTATCGTTGGGATTTGGCCACTGGACCGACCATTATTTTGTCCGCCGCCTTGATCTTTTTTATCACCCTGATTCATCGCCGAACCATGGTTTAAGTCCATTCATTGCCGAGCAGCGGGATAGGATTGACATTTGACAGTTGAGAAAGGATATGATAGACTCGGGTTAAGGTAAAACGTTCGTCCCAAGACTCATTTAATAAATTGAATAGTCGTAAGTCAACGAATTACCAAAGGTCGTTTTAATCATCTCTAAGACAATTCGTATGGCTTACGATTCTCAAGGCCGCGGCGGCGGTTTTGCCCCGCGTCCGATGATTGATGTCTCCGCAATGGGATTGACCTGTGCTTCCTGCGGAGTCGCAGTCACTGAACTGCCCTTTCAGCCTTCAGCTGATCGGCCAGTTTATTGCCGCGATTGCAACCGGGCTCGTCGCAAAACTTTTGGCGGCGGTGGCGGCGGTGGCGGTCGTGGACGGTTCTAAAAGTTTGAACCACAAAAAAATCCCGATCTTCGATCGGGATTTTTTGATTGAATCCTTGGGTGATTATTCGTATTTTCTTTCCTTGGTTTTAGTAATGATTTTGAAGGCCTGATCAATCGTGTCCACGAGGGTGTAGATTTTAAGATCAGCCGTCGCGACCGCGCGGTGTCGGTCATAGACATTTTTGCGGACCCAATCGAGCAGGGGCGCCCAGAAATCGCGGCCAATCAGAACAATGGGAATCGGGGCCATTTTTTTCGTTTGGATGAGCACGATCAGTTCCATAAATTCATCAACCGTCCCAAATCCGCCCGGAAAAAAGATGTAGGCCTGGGCCGAGTAGGCCATCATCACCTTGCGAGTGAAGAAGTAATAAAAACCAATCCCTCTTTTGACATATTTATTAATGCGCTGTTCTTGGGGAAGTTGGATATTGAGGCCGATTGATTCGGCGCCGGCTTCGATCGCTCCTCGATTGGCCGCTTCCATAATGCCTGGTCCGCCGCCCGTGACAATGGTAAAGCCGGCCCGACCCAGTCTTTCGGCCAGATGCCGCGCTTCCTGATAGTGAGGATTGTTTTCCCGGAAGCGGGCTGAACCAAAAAAGTGACTTCTTTTTTAAGATCAGCGAGAAACTGGAAGCCTTCGATAAACTCGGACATAATCCGGAAAATTCGCCAGCTAAATTCTTTGCGGAAATCAATTGTTGATTGATTGTTAGAAGCCATACTTAACTAGGGTACCATATTTTAAAGTAAGCGGCTAGGCCAGTCTGGATCAACGACGACTTTTAATTCCAGAAAAACCTTGCGATTCAAAGCTATTTCCAGTTCTCGGCGAGCGGCCTGACCAATCTCTTTGATTTTTTGTCCGCCTCGGCCGACCAGCATACCCCTGTGTCTGATCTGATTGGTAATCAAGTCCGCCTGGAGATAGAGCGCGCCATTTTTATCTTGGCCTCGTTCCTGTATTTCTTTGATTTCCACTGTTGTCTGGTAGGGGATTTCCTGACCCATCTGTTGAAAAATTTTTTCGCGGATGATTTCCGCCAACCAGACGCGGTTTTCCAGATTAGTGAATTGCCCTTCAGGATAGATCGGCTCACCCTCGGGCAGGAGTTCAAAGGCCAGGGCCAGGAGTGGTTTCAGATTTTGCTGGTGAAGGGCCGAGATCTCCACTTGGGCGTTAAAACTTGGCGCTAGATTTTGATATTCTTCGAGAAAAGGTTTTTGCGGTTCGTCAATTTTATTGATCACTAGAATTTTTCCAACCGTCAACGGTTCAATCAGACGGAGGAGCATTTTTTCTTCATGACCGATCGGGCGCGTCGGGTCAGTCACATAAATTAAAAGATCAATTTCCCGCAAGGCCTCCCGGGCGCGTCGGTTTAAGGTCTGGGTGATCACCTCGTGGGCCTTCTCAAAGATGCCGGGTGTGTCAACAAAAACAATTTGACCGCGCTCATTATTGACCACCCCCTGGATGGGGAAACGAGTGGTTTGCGGTTTGGGCGAGGTGATGGCGATTTTTGTGCCCACCAGCGCGTTCAGCAAGGTTGATTTACCGACATTGGAGCGGCCGGCTAAGACCGCAAAGCCAGATTTCATAAAGTTTGCTAGAATGAGAATTGCCCCTTCAGTCTATCTTATGAAGCCGGAGAAAGCAAAAGAAGTGATCCTGGTCTGTGAGGATTTGCGCAGTCGGTGGAATGTGGGATCAATTTTTCGGACCGCCGAGGCCTTTGGCGTTTCCAAGATTTATCTTTGCGGCATCACTCCTCGGCCGCCGCATCAAGAAATCTCTAAGGTCGCTTTGGGAGCGGAGCAATGGGTCAGGTGGGGAGAGCGAGCCGCGGCCTGGGAGCTGGTGCGCGAACTTAAGGAGCAGGGTTGTTTGGCTGTCGCTCTGGAGAAAAACGATCACGGTGTCCGTCTTTCTGATTTCGAACCAAAATATCCCTTGGTTTTAGTTGTTGGTCAGGAGAGACGGGGGATTTCAAAAGAGACGCTCGCGGTTTGCGACCAAATAGTCCAGATTCCCATGGTCGGTCGGAAGGAATCGCTCAATGTGGCTGTGGCCGCGGGCATTGCTCTTTGGGCTCTGATGAGGATGTGATATACTGGGGCGAAGTATGCCTCAACTTTCCATTATTATTCCGACTTTTAATGAAGAAAAATATCTGCCCAAGCTGCTCCAATCGATTAAACGTCAGACCTTTTTTGATTATGAGATTATTGTGGCTGATGCCAATTCCCGGGATCGAACGCGAGAGATAGCGATTCAATCCGGTGTTCAAGTGGTCGAGGGCGGTTTGCCCTCGATTGGCCGGAATGCTGGCGCGGCCGCGGCCAAGGGCAAGATTTTTTTATTTTTAGACGCGGATGTGGTTTTACCTGATGCCGAGATGTTGAATCGGATTTTAACCGAATTTAGAGATCGGAAGCTCGAGATTGCCACCTGTCTGATCAAGCCGCTGCCCCGACATCTGATTGATCAGGTTTTTTACGCGATTTACAATTTCTACACCGCGGTCATCATCAAACTTATCCCTCATCTGCCCGGTTTTTTTATTTTGGTGCGGAGGCAGATTCATGAAAAAATTGGCGGTTTTGATCAGGATTTATCTTTTGCTGAAGATCATGAATACGCGCGCCGCGCGGCCCAGATTGGACGGTTTGGTTTTTTGCGGAGCGCGATCATTCTTGTTTCCACGCGGCGCTTTGACCGCGACGGTCGTCTCTCCATTGCCGCTAAATATCTTTTGGGTGAATTATATCTTCTGACGCGGGGCAAGGTGCCGCCCGGTTCGATCAAATACGGGTGGGGTCATGATGATCCGCGGTCGCGCCGGTAATCTATGTGGTCGTATTTTGGGAGATTTCTAAATGGTGAATCAAAAACTATTGCTTCCGCGGCCATGGTGCTGGCGGTCGCTTCACTGGCTTCACGATTGGCCGGTCTGTTTCGTGATCGAATCTTAGCGAGCAGTTTTGGCGCCGGGGCGGAATTGGATGTGTATTACGCGGCTTTTCGTCTGCCTGATTTTGTTTATAATCTTCTGGTATTGGGCGCTCTTTCGGCTGGTTTTATTCCTCTTTTTACCAGGATTCTGTCGAAACCAGGCGAGTCTCAATCGGGTCGGGAAGAAGAGGCCTGGCGATTTACCAATAGTGTCTTGAATATCCTGATTGTTTTTTTAGTGATCATTATTGTTTTAGCCGAGATCTTTGCCCCCCGGCTCGTAAAAATGATCACGCCGGGATTTAGTCCGGATCAACTGCAGATGACGACTCGCCTGACCAGGATTATGTTTTTGTCACCTCTTTTTTTGGGGATCTCGGCTGTTTGGGGCGGTGTTCTGCAGAGTTTCAAACGTTTTGTCGTTTTTTCCCTGGGGCCGATTTTCTATAATCTGGGGATCATTCTTGGGGCGATTTTTTTGACTCGTTTTTGGGGTTTGTTGGGTTTGGCTGGGGGGGTGGTCTTGGGGGCGTTTCTTCACGCGGCGGTTCAAATTCCAGCCGTGCGGAGTTTGGGCTATGCCTATCAATGGTTTTTGGCGCCTCATGATCGTTTGGTCAGAGAGATGATTCAGCTGATGGTGCCGCGGACCCTGGGACTGGCGGTGATTCAATTCAATTTACTGGTTATGACGGTGATGGCCTCGACTTTGCGCGAGGGCAGTATCGCGATTTTCAATTTGGCTAGCAACTTTCAAAGTTTTGCCGTTGGAGTGATTGGTCTTTCTTATACCTTGGCGGTTTTTCCTTCTTTAGCCGAGGCGGCGGCGAATGATGATCGGCCGAGTTTAATTAACCATTTTTCCTTGACCGCGCGTCAGATTCTTTTTTTTATTGCGCCCGCTTCAGTGCTTTTTCTTTTTTTGCGAGCCCAGATCGTGCGGGTGGTTTTGGGGGCGGGCGAGTTTGATTGGCGAGCCACGATTTTAACGGCTGATACCCTGGCTTTTTTTACCTTGTCGCTGGCCGCTCAAGCCTTAATCCCTCTTTTGACCCGCGTTTTTTACGCTTTCCGAGACGCGTCCACCCCCTTTCTGATTGGCTTGGTAGCGGTGGTGATGAATATTGGTTTCGCCCTTTGGCTCAAAGAATCACTTGGGGTGCGGGGATTGGCCCTGGCTTTTTCCGTGGCCTCTTGGGTTAATTTGATTTTGCTTTGGGTGGCCCTGCGCTTGAAGCTGGGCGCCTTGGATGAATGGCGGATTTTACGGTCAGTCTATAAACTGGCCGTGGCCATGATGGCCATGGCCGTGATGATTCAAGTTCTCAAAGTTCCGCTGGATTGGTGGCTTAATACCCGGACCCTGTTGGGTATTTTCCTCCAGGGCCTGATTGCTGGTCTGGTCGGCTTGGCCATCTATTTGATCGTGGGTTTTTTTATGAAAAGCGAGGAGATCACCTTGTTTGTCAGTTCATTGAGAAAGAAATTTTTCCGAAAATATATGCCGACCGAAGCCGCGGATGAAGCGGTCGGACCATAACCTCCTGTCCGATGGATCAATCTCGAATTAGAAATTTCTGTATTATTGCCCATATTGATCACGGCAAATCAACCTTGGCTGATCGGCTTTTGGAATTGACCGGCACGGTGGAAAAACGGAAAATGCGCGAACAACTGCTTGATCAGATGGATCTGGAACGGGAACGGGGGATCACGATCAAACTCGCGCCGGTCCGTCTCAATCTTGCTCTCGGTTCTCGGTCTTATGTTTTGAATTTGATTGACACCCCGGGCCATGTTGATTTCACTTATGAGGTTTCTCGCTCTTTGGCCGCGGTTGAGGGCGCGCTTTTGCTGGTTGATGCGACCCAGGGGGTGCAGGCCCAGACGATTGGTAATTTGAATTTGGCTCGCGAACTTGGTCTGACGATTATTCCGGTGATCAATAAGATTGATCTCCCGAACGCCAACCTTAAGATGTGCCAGGCCGAATTGTCTAAGTTATTGGCGATTGATCCATCGGAGATTATTTTGGCTTCAGGAAAAACCGGTCAGGGGGTGCCGGAGATTTTATCGGCGATTGTCAAGGAAATTCCTTCGCCCCGCGGTCGGTCTGAAGCGCCATTGCGCGCTTTGATTTTTGATTCAGTCTACGATGATTATCAGGGCGTAGTGGCTTATGTTCGAGTCGTGGACGGACTGGTTCGACCGAATCAGACCATTAGTTTTTTGGGCGCGGGTCAGGAGGGAGCGGCTTTGGCGGTTGGCGTTTTTCGGCCCGAGCGAACCAAGACCGAACAACTGGCCGCTGGCGAGATTGGTTATCTGGTGACCGGTCTCAAAGAAATCAGCGGGGTGCGGGTCGGCGACACCGTGACCGAAATTTCAACTCTTTCGCCCGCCGAGAAAATTTCTCCTTTGCCGGGCTATAAGGAACTTCAACCCATGGTCTATGCCGGCGTTTATCCGCAGGAGGGGGTGACATTGGAAAAATTGCGCGAGGCTCTTTTCAAATTAAAACTTAATGACGCGGCTCTGACTTTTGAACCGGAACGATCCACGGCTTTGGGTTTTGGTTTTCGTTTGGGTCTTTTGGGTCTTCTTCATTTAGAGATTGTTCGAGAGCGTCTGCGCCGCGAACAGGGGATTGATCTTTTGGTGACCCTGCCTTCGGTGGCTTATCGAGTGAAGCAGCGCGATGGCGTCTCAAAAATAATTAAGAGCGCTCTGGAATTGCCCGATCCGAGTCAGCTTGATCATTTGGAAGAACCATTTGTCCGAGTGGAGATCATCACCCCGGAGAGGTATTTGGGCGGCGTGATGCGCTTGGCTCAAGAAAAACGCGGTCATTATCTAACCACTGATTATTTAGAGGATCGAGTCCTCTTGAGCTATGAAATGTCGCTGGCTTCGATCATTGTTGATTTTTATGATAAACTAAAAAGTGTTTCGGCTGGTTATGCTTCTTTTCATTATGAATTTCTAGGCTGGCGGCCGGCTGATGTCGTGCGATTAGATCTGGCCGTGGCTGAAGAGATGATTGAGGCTTTTTCTTTGTTGGTTAATCGCGAAGAAGCCAGCCGGGTTGGTCGGCGAATAGTGGAAAAATTAAAAGAGACTTTGCCGCGTCAGCAGTTTGAATTAAAGATTCAGGCTAAAATCGGCGGCAAGATTATCGCCGCCGAACGTTTGTCGCCTTTGCGCAAAGATGTTTTGGCTAAACTCTATGGCGGGGATGTGACGCGTAAAGACAAGCTTCTCAAAAAACAGGCCGCCGGCAAGCGGCGGTTGGGAAAACTAGGTCGGGGTCGGGTTAAAATTCCTCCAGAGGCTTATTTGGCTATTCTTAAAAGTCGCTAGCCTCGAGTGGTGCGCGATTATGAAACATAAGACATTTTTTCGAATCGTTTGGTTGATTGTGGTTTTTTTGGTTTTGAGCAGTATGTTGCTCATGACTGGGCTTTCGATTTTTAGACTTTAGACCATGGCTGAAACAGCGGAAAAAGTTGGAAAACCGGTCTGGCAAGTGAGCGGGCCGCTGATTGAGGCGCGGCGGATTTTTCCCTCTCTCCCTCCAGTTTTGGCGGATTATCTTTGGCGCCGCGGTTTGCGCGATCAGGAATCATTAGCGCGCTATTTGGCTCCAGATTACGGACGCGATCTTTTTGATCCTTTTTTATTTTCCCAGATGAATCAAGCGGTCAGGCGGATTTTTGAAGCCTTGGCGAACGGGGAACATCTGACGATTTATAGCGATTATGACGCTGATGGTCTGACTGGCGGCGCGCTTCTTTTTGAGGCCCTGCGCGAGCTTAAATTTTTGACTGATTCTGAAGCGATTCTTGATTTCTATATTCCTCATCGTGAACGAGAGGGTTATGGTCTGCAAGAAGGAGCAATCAGGATTCTTTTAGAACGCGGCACAAGCTTGATTCTAACGGTTGATTGCGGCATTGCCTCGACGACGGCCATTGCCGAAGCCAAGAATCAAGGAATAGACACGATTGTGGTTGATCATCATGAATTTCCTCTGGTCTTGCCTGAAGCGATTTTAATTCATCCGCGTCTGTCTGGCGAAACCTATCCCTTTCCTTATTTGGCCGCGGCCGGCGTGGCTTGGAAGTTAGCTTGCGCTCTTTACAAGCGCGGCCGGGAGCAGGGCTTGGCTATTCCCGCAGGAAAAGAAAAATGGTTTTTGGATTTGGTGGCCATTGCCACGGTCACTGATGTGGTGCCTTTGGCGGGCGAGAATCGAGTTTTGGAACATTTTGGTCTGAAGGTGCTTGGTCAGACGCGCCGGCTCGGATTGCAAAAACTCATTGAGGTGGCTGGGATTAAATCAGACCGACTTGACACTTTTGCCGTTGGTTTTCAGATTGGTCCGCGGCTCAACGCGGCTGGCCGGATGGATCATGCCGAAGCGGCTTTTCGGCTTTTGATTTCCCAAGACGAGGGCGAGGCTGGAATTTTGGCTTTGAAATTGCAAGAACAAAATCAGGCCCGCCAGCGAGAATCAAATCGGATCTGGGAAGAGGCGAGGATTCAGTTGTTGGCTAAGACCGAAACAAAATTAGCCGTGGTTATGGGTCAGGGCTGGCCAGCCGGCTTGGTGGGGTTGGTGGCTGGAAAATTAGTTAGTGAATTTGGCCGACCGGCGCTGGTCATGGGTCAGGACGGCGAGCGGGTGATTGGTTCTGGTCGGAGTGTGCCGGGTTTTAATTTGATCGAGACCCTGGTCGAGACCAAGGATTGTTTGGACAAATTCGGCGGTCATCCGCAGGCCTGCGGTTTTACTATTTGCGGTCAAGAAAAATTAGCCGCTTTTATGACTAAGATTCAGACGGTGGCCGAGTTGAGGCTTAACTCGATCAAGCTTGAGAGAAAACTCGAGATTGAAGGCGAATTGCGGCTGGCTGATTTGGATGAGAATTTTGTTGAGTTGGTGGAAAAATTAGCGCCCTTTGGCGAGGGTAATCCCGCGCCTCGTTTTCTGACTCGCGAGCTGACCCTGAATCAAATTGATCGATTGGGGGAGACGGGCCGACATCTCCGTTTCCGGGCCGTTGACCAGTCGGGTATTAGTCAAAAATTTATGGGTTTTGGCTGGGGCGAAAGGGCGCAAATTTTTGCGCCGGGTCAAAGAATTGATTTGGTTTATGAAGTCGGACAGAATATTTGGAACGGTTCCAAAGAAGTACAGTGCAAATTAATTGATTTTGATTTTTCAAATTATGCCTGAATTGCCAGAGGTGGAAACTATTCGTCGGCAACTGGTCAGAGCGATCAAAGGAAAAAAAATTATCAAGGTCCAGGTTCTGTACCCGAGGGTCGTCAGGCCGCTTTCTCCAGCGCAATTTACTCGCCGGGTGACCGGGGCGATAATCCGGGCCGTGCGTCGCCGCGCTAAATTGATTTTGATTGAATTGTCCAATGGCCAGACCATGGTGATTCATTTAAAACTTTCGGGCCGTCTGCTGTTGGGGAAAGATCAAGAGCCGCCCCGTAAACTAACTGAATTGATTTTTGATTTGTCTGGACCGTTAAGATTATTTTATGATGACTTGCGGCGGTTTGGTTTTATTAGATGTTTACCGACTAAAGAATTATCGTTTTATCTTGAAGAGAAAGAAAAATTTGGACTTGAGGTTTTCTCTCCAGCCCTAACGGTCAAGCGCTGGACAGAGATGTTGGAACAGAAGGCGCGTCAGAGAATCAAACCCCTGTTGATGGATCAGAAATTCTTAGCCGGAGTGGGCAATATCTATGCCCAAGAGGCTTGTTTTCTGGCCAAGATTGATCCGCGCCGCCGGGCCGGTTCTTTAAGCGGTCTCGAGGCTCGTCGTCTTTATCATTCCTTGCGCCGATTGCTTCGAGCGGCGATTCAAGCCCGCGGCACTTCTTCAGATGGTTATCCTGATCTTTACGGTCAGGAAGGAAATTTTTGGTCGCGGCTCAAGGTCTATGGCCGCGGCGGTCAACCCTGTCGCGTTTGTGGAGCGATTCTTAAGAAAATGACCTTGGCTGGCCGCGGCACGGTTTACTGCCCGTCTTGTCAGCATTGAACTTTTATGGATATTTCTATTTTTCGTTCGATTAATAATTTGGCCGGCCAGTTTTTTTTGATTGATTTTTTAGGTAAATTTTTGGCGGTTGGTTTGCTTTGGGTTATTGGATTTTTTTTGCTTATTTTAGCCTTTAAAAAACAGATTAACCTTCCGGCGGCCTTTCTTTCCGTCTTACTGGCTTATGGTCTGAATTCTTTGATTGGTTTTTTACTTTTCCGACCAAGACCATTTGTCACTCTGCTTGACACTCATTTATTGATTGTTAAAGAGGCAACGGAAAAATCATTTCCTTCAAACCACGCGGCCTTGGCTTTTGCCTTGGCGATGAGTGTTTATCTGATCAATAAAAAGTGGGGTTGGTTTTTTTTGATTTTAGCCGGGTTGGTTGGTTGGGGACGAATTTTTGTCGGGGTGCATTATCCGAGTGATATTTTAGCCGGGTTGGGAGTGGGGATTTTATCCGTCCTTCTGATTCGACGGCTCAAGCGCGCATGAAGATTTGGTTTTTTATTTTTTTTCTGATTTTGGCGGCTTTGGTTTTGAAGATTCTGACGCAGCCCCCTTCTTGGGGATCAGAAAAGACGATTTTTATTCCTCCGGGTTCAAGCGCCGTTCAGG
>CAZHKL010000012.1:0-14823 GCA_964532695.1 uncultured Gammaproteobacteria bacterium
ATTCTAGGTTTTCTCGGTTTTTCGCGGCTGCCACTTGGCTTGCCAATCTTCATCAGGCGAACCAATGGCGCGAATGGAATCGCCTTGAATCAGACGATTAGTGGCCTCAAGCAGCAGGGGAGCAGTGGGGATGAACCTGATTTTCCGAGCGGCAACCGGAGACAGATCATGTCTAATCGTGTCCAGGACCAGAATCTGCTCCAGTTCTGATTCAAGCAGACGATGAATCGCCTCGCCCGAAAAAAGACCGTGGGCGGCAATGGCCATAATTCGCCGCGCTCCTCGAGCCCGAAGAGTGATGGCCGCCTCGCAGATCGTGCCGCCGCCATCAATGATGTCATCAATAATGACGGCGTCGCAGCCATCCACCTCGCCAATGATTTGGATGACTTTGGATTGACCTGGCCCAAGTCGCCGCTTATCCAGGTAAGCAATGGGTCGGGGCACGCCATGGGCCGTGGCATAGGCGCTCGCCCGACCAGTTGCTCCCTGATCAGGCGCCACCACCACCAGTTGTTCAGTCTCGCTGAATACTTGACGAACATAGCTGGTAAAGAGATGCACCACTGGCAGCCAAGAATAACGAGTGTTGAAGTAACCAGCCAGTTGTCCAAAGTGGGGTTCGATGGTGAAAACACGGGCCAGGCCAGGCGGCAAAACCGCGTTCACCATTTCATCAGCCGCCAGTCTGGCGGTGATGGCCGTACGATCGCTTTCCTTTCCTGAAAAGCGATCCTGTCTCGCATAGACGCAGTAGGGAATGATCAGGGTCAGGATGTTCGCATCGGCGCTGCTCAAGGCGCGCAAAAGCACCTTGGTCTGCATGAAGCTGTCATTGACCGAGCGCCGTTCTCCCTTGATCGTGGCTGGACCTAGCCCGCCGATCACCACGACCTTGCGGCCCCGCACCTGATCCTTGATCTCCACCCATGGTTCGCCGTCGGGGAACCAGGCAATGACTGCTTCTCCCAGTCGAAAAATCGGATCGCGCACTTGCGAAATTTGAGAAAGGAGAATCATTTCCTGAGCCAGCGGCAGGGCGGCTGAATTAGCAAAGATCAAGACTTCCATTTTTCCCCCTTTCTGCTTTAGGATAGCAAGAGAATCGTATTTTTGTCGAGATTGGCTATCCCCAAGGGATGTAGTAAAATGCTTTTATGTTGATTGATACCCATTGCCATCTCCATTTTCGCGCTTATGATCAAGATCGGAAGGAAGTGATCCGCCGCAGTCTTGGGGAAGGCGTCAGGATGATCACGGTCGGCACTAGTCTGGGCGCTTCCCGGGATGCCCTGAACCTAGCCCAAGCTTATGACGGCATTTGGGCCAGCGCCGGTCTTCATTCCAATCATCTTTTTCCCGGCCCGGTTGATCCGGATGAGGAATCCGCGCTCTCGCTTGAGGATTTTGATTCAGACGCCTTTTATCAATTGGCTCAACAAAAAAAAGTGGTCGCCATTGGCGAGTGCGGTTTGGATTATTTTCGGATCCCTGAAGGTTTAAATCCGTTGACCGTGAAAGAAACACAAGAACGAGTTTTTCGCGCCCAGCTGGATTTGGCTGAAAAAGTTGGCCGACCGGTTATTGTTCATTGCCGCGAGGCTCATCAAGATGTCCAACGGATTCTAGCGGAATATCGAGCCAAGGATCAACTCGCCTTGGGCGGCGTGATCCATTGTTTTACCGGCACTCAAGCCGAAGCCGAGGCCTATTTGCCTTTAGGTTTTTTAATCTCTTTTACCGGCATTATCACTTTTCCCGTTCGAAAAAATCAAATAGAGACTTTTGCTCCAATGATCCGCGCCTTGCCCCTCGAGAAAATTATGATCGAAACCGACGCGCCGTATCTTGCGCCCGCGCCCTTTCGAGGAAAAAGAAATGAACCAGCTTATGTACGTTATATCGCCGAAAGAATTGCCGTTGATCGCGGGATCACCCTTTCCGAAATCGCCGAACAAACAACTAAAAATGCCCAAACCCTTTTCCGACTCAATTGATCTGATCCGTCTCTACCAACGGTTGAATAGTTTTTTTGGACCGCAGCGCTGGTGGCCGGTCATTGATCGGAAAAATAAGAAATTTGAAATTTGTTTAGGAGCGATTTTGACACAGAATACGGCTTGGACTAATGTGGAAAAAGCCCGGGGGAATCTCGCGCTCGCTCATCTTCTCTCTCCAGGAGAAATTGCCCACGTTCCTCTTTCGAAATTGAAAAAAGTGATCCGGCCGGCTGGTTATTTTAACCAGAAAGCCAAGAAACTTAAAATTTTTGTCAAATTTTTAGAAAGACATAGAGGGCTGTCCAAACTTTTCAAGCAACCGATCAAATCATTGCGCGCGAATCTGCTCACTGTTTGGGGTCTTGGTCCGGAAACAGTTGACTCGATTATTTTATACGCGGCGGGCAAACCGATTTTTGTGATTGACACTTATACTAAACGTCTCTTGGCCTATTTTCAGATTCACTTTTCCACTGACGAAAAGTATCGTTTGTTTTTCCAAAAGCGCCTGCCCCGCCGCATTAAGTTATGGAAAGAATTCCACGCCCTAATCGTGGCCTGGGGTAAACTTTATGCCCAAGACAAAGACCGAGCCTGTCGTCTCCTCGATCTCGCTCGCTGATCTCCATCCCGCTCAACTCCAAGCCGTCACCCATGGCCAGGGCCCGCTTTTGATTGTGGCCGGCGCCGGCACCGGCAAAACCACGGTGATTACCCGCCGTCTGGCCTGGCTGATTTTGGAAAAAGGTCTGAAACCAGAAGAAATTTTAGCTCTGACCTTTACCGATAAGGCCGCGACGGAAATGAGCGAACGAGTTGATCGTCTTCTGCCCTATGGTTATGTTGAACTTTGGATTTCGACCTTTCATGCCTTTGCCGAACGGATTTTAAGAGCCCATGCTCTGGAGATTGGTCTGCCTTCTGATTTTAAATTACTGGACACCACAGCGGCTTGGCTGCTTGTGCGTAAAAATCTTGCCCGTTTCTCTCTGCGGCATTATCAGCCGCTGGGCAACCCGACAAAATTCATCCACGCCCTCCTGACTCATTTTAGCCGAGCCAAAGATGAATTGATCAGCCCGGCCAATTACCTTGATTATTTGGAGGGCTTAAAATTGAACCAAGACCAGGAATTGATTATTAGCGGCGAAAAAATCACTCCTCAATTGCGAAGCGGGGAAATGATTCGTCTGGAAGAAATCGCCGAGGCCTATCATGTTTATGAGCAGCTCTTGCTGGAAGAAAACGCTCTTGATTTTGGCGGACTGATTAATCGCGCGATTGAACTTTTGGGCAAACGGCCGGCGATTTTGCAAAAATACCGTTCGCAGTTCAAATATCTTTTAGTTGATGAATTTCAAGATACTAATTACGCCCAATATGAATTGGTTAAAATTCTGGCCGCGCCAAAAAATAATTTGACCGTGGTGGCGGATGATGATCAAAGTATTTATCGTTTTCGCGGCGCGGCCATTTCTAATGTTTTGACTTTTAAGCAGGAGTTTCCGACCAGCCGCGAAATTTTTTTGGTTCAGAATTATCGTTCACGACAGAATATTCTTGATTTGGCTTATGCCTTTATTCAGCAAAATAATCCTCATCGCTTGGAAGTGAGTTTGGGTCAGACCGGGCTTTCCAAAAAACTGTTTGCCTTTAAGGATCAAGAGGGGATCCTGGCTCATCTTCAGGCTGAAACCGCCGAGAACGAAGCCAAACTGGTCGTGGAAACAATTCTTGCTTTGCGGAAGAAGAATCAAGACGGAAACTGGAATGACTTCGCCATTTTAGTGCGCGCCAATCATCAGGCTGGTTTTTTTATTCGGGCCTTGACCAACAGCGGTTTACCTTATGAATTAGTTACGGCTCGCGGGCTTTATACGACTCCGGTGATTATGGATCTCTTGGCCTATGCTCGGCTGCTGGATGATTATCATGAAAGTTCGGCTTGCTGGCGCGTCTTGACCTCGCCCATCTCACGTCTTTCAGACGCGGTGATCAGTCAATTGCTCTATTGGGCCAATCGCCG
The DNA here is from genome assembly GCA_964532695.1 of uncultured Gammaproteobacteria bacterium. Classification (GTDB taxonomy): domain Bacteria; phylum Patescibacteriota; class Patescibacteriia; order CAZHKL01; family CAZHKL01; genus CAZHKL01. Next base: position 4,027 of record CAZHKL010000012.1, read on the forward strand.
AGCCTGGTCTCTGTTTGCCGTGATGCGAGCGGGCGCGACTTTTGACTTTGCGCCCGAAATTATTTCTGAACTTAATCGTCTGGTTGGTCTGATTGAAAAACATACCAGTTTGGCCCGCCGTCTTCCGGCCAGCCAGGTTTTCTTTGCTATTTTAGAAGAGACTGGTTATCTAAAAAAATTAACCCAGGAAGACAAACGGGAAAATCAAGAGGCCATCAATCATTTGAATCAATTTTATCATCGTCTGACTGCTTTTGAAGAAGAAAATCCTGCCCCTATTTTATCCGCCTTTCTTGAGGAAATTAAACTGGAAATCGAATCGGGTGAGGAAGGCCGACTGAATTTTGATCCCGAGGCCGGGCCAGAGGCAGTGAAAATCCTCACCTGTCATGCGGCCAAGGGATTGGAATTTCGCTATGTCTTTGTCACTAATCTCGTTGATCGCCGGTTTCCCTCGATTGAGCGGCGAGAACCAATTGAATTGCCTGACGCCTTGGTGAAAGAAATTTTGACCAGCGGCGATCCGCATCTCGAGGAAGAACGTCGTCTTTTTTATGTGGCTTGCACTCGAGCGAAAGAGGGTTTGTTTTTCACTTCAGCTTCAGATTATGGCGGGGCGCGAAAGAAAAAAATCTCGCGATTTATTTCTGAACTTGAGGCCCTGGGCTATCAGGATCTTCTCACCCGTGGCCCAGTCAAAGATCCGTCTTTTCCTCTAGCGACGACGAGCAAGCCTTCCGGGCGGCCAGGGTCTAACAATTTTGAGATCGGAAACCAATTCAGCTTTACCAAACTAAAGGCCTTTCAGATTTGTCCGCTTCAATATAAGTATGCCCACCTCCTGAAAATTCCAGTCAAGGGCCGTCCAACCTTTAGTTTTGGCAAAACAATTCATGCGACCCTGCAAAAATTTTGCGAGTTGATCCGTGAACGACGAGGCGTCAATCAAGGAAAACTCTTTGGCAATTCGAAGGAGGGGAAACAAGAAACAGAGATCAAATCCCTGCCGGTTTCATTTGAAGAATTGCTTAAATTATATGATCAGGCCTGGATTGATGATTGGTTTGAAGATGCCAAGCAAAAACAAACTTATTATGAAAAAGGCCGCGCCTTGCTTAAACTTTTTTACACTGAAGCGGAAAAGCAGCCGCCGCGATCGCGCTATCTGGAACAAGCCTTTCATTTGAAAATCAATGGTTACACCCTGAAGGGCGTGATTGATCGGGTTGATGAATTACCCGATGGAACATTAGAGGTCATTGATTATAAAACCGGGTCTTCCCGCGCCGAAGAAGATGTGGACAAAAATCAGTTATACATTTATCAGATCGCTTTGGCTGAAGTTTTGGGCGGATCAGCCTCGGTTCTGACTTTTTATTATGTTGAAGACGGGAAAAAAGTTAGTTTTATCGGCCTCCCGGCAGATTTAGAGAAAATCAAAGAAAAGATCAGGGTCCAGATTGAAGAAATGAAAACCAGTTCCTTTCCCGCCACCCCGGCCAAAGAAAAATGCCGAGCCTGCGATTTTAAACACATTTGCGAATTCAGAATCTTATGATTCCTCTTAAAGATTTATTGAGTCAAGTTTCCTGGAAAAAACCAATTCGCGAAGGGGTCCGGGCGGCCGTGGTGCTTGAGGCGACCCGCGATGTTTTAGAATCTACTTTCCGAACAGACATCAATTCACGGATCCAAACTATCTCTTTTCGCGATGGAATCGTCACTCTAGGCGTGTCTCATCCGGCTTTGGCCGCTGAAATTCGTCTCCAAAATCAAAAAATCTTAACCTTGCTGGCTGAACGTTTTGGAGAAATCGCGGTCAAATCCATCAAAATCAGATTCTCTCGACAGCCCGAGGAGGACATGCTAAGTTGAACCTATGACTCTTCGGCAATACATGATTTTAATGGCTTTGGGGTCAATGATTGGATGGGGGGCTTGGTTCCTCGTCCTTTTTACGATTAATCCATTTGAGGCGGGTCTGATCGGTTATCTGATGTTCTATCTTTCCGCGACCGTGGCCCTGATTGGCACCTTATCGCTCTTGGGCTTTGTTGGCCGTCTTTGGATTTTGCATCATGAAGAGATTGTCCTCCGTCAGGTGACCGTGGCTTTTCGGCAAGCTTGTCTCTTTGCTTTCTTAATTCTGGGTTCACTTTTTTTGCAAAGCAAACAAATGTTGGCTTGGTGGAATGTTCTAATTTTTGTTGGTTTCCTGGCCATCCTTGAACTTTTAGCGCTCTCCCTAAGACGGTCTAGGTAATTATGTTTGATCGCTTTTTTGGCCGATTTTCAAAAGATTTGGGGATTGATTTGGGCACGGCCAATACCCTGGTTTATGTTCGAGAAAAGGGTATTGTTATTAATGAACCATCAGTGGTGGCGATTAACACTCGAACCGATCAAATTTTGGCGGTTGGACGGTTGGCCAAGGAAATGGTCGGCAAGACGCCCGGGCATATCGTGACGAGCAAGCCCTTAGTCAAGGGAATTATTTCTGATTTTGAAGTCACGGAAAAAATGCTGAAGTATTTTATTAATAAAGTGCATCAAGACAGCTTCACGATCGTGCCGCGACCGCGGGTGGTGATTGGCGCGCCCCTGGAAATAACTGAAGTTGAACGGAAGGCGGTTGAAGACGCGGCCCTGGGCGCTGGCGCTCGCGAGGTTCACCTGATCGAGGAACCAATGGCCGCGGCGATTGGCGCTCGTTTGCCAATTGAAGACGCGGTTGGCACCATGGTCGTGGACATTGGCGGCGGCACAACCGAAACGGCCGTGATCTCCCTCGGCGGGGTTGTCACCTGGAAATCAATTCCGATCGCCGGCAACGAGATGGACAAAAATATTGTTCAATATGCTCGCGAGATTTTTAACCTCTTCTTGGGCGAGAGAATGGCCGAGGTCATCAAAATTAAAATTGGCTCAGCCCTCGAATTCCCCACGCCCCTTGAAATGGAAATGCGAGGACGCGATCTCTTAACTGGTTTGCCCAAGGAAGTGATTGTTAATGATTCTCAAATCAGAGAGGCCCTGGCTAAATCAGTGCGTTTAATTATCGAAATCATCAAAGCGACCCTGGAACTAACCCCGCCAGAATTGGTGGCGGACATCTACGAACGGGGGATAGTGCTGACCGGCGGAGGAGCCCTCCTGCGGGGTCTGGATAAAATGATTGCTCGGGCCGCTGAAATTCCAGTGCGGATCGCCGACGACCCATTGACTTGCGTGGTCCGCGGCGCTGGTTTGATTCTGGAAAACCTTGATCTTCTTCGCACCGTGGCCCTGCCCTCTTCCACTCAAGAAACAAAATTAATCCGTTAGACCCATGCCCTTCCGACACCGCCGCCTGTTGATTACGGTTTTTCTATTTTTAGGTCTCTTGATTTTTTTTATTATTGGATGGTCAGGTCGCGGCCGCCGCCTCCCCGTCCTCCTTTTGCGGCCCTTTGTCGCGCTTGGTCGCGGTCTTAATTATTGGCCAGCCTACTTTCGCCGAACGGCTGATCTCCAGACCAAAAATATTCGTCTCCAAGAACAGATGGAGAAATTGGTTCTGGATCAGATTAAACTTGAATCCCTTCAAGCGGAGAATCAGCAGCTGAAAAATCTTCTTAATTTTAAAAATGAAAAAAACAAATCCTTGATTGCGGCGCGAATTATTTATCACTTAAGGGACCCCTTTTCGATTCGTTTGCGTTTGGATCAGGGTTCAAAAGAGGGAGTGAGAAAGGAGATGGTCGTCCTGGCTAATCAAGGTCTTTACCTGGGGCTGATCAATTCAGTTTGGGATCATGAATCTGAAGTTCAATTAGCGCTCGACCCCCAGAGCAAGGCGCCGGCCCGGGTTTTGGGCCGAGGGGGAGCGCGGGGCGTGCTGGAAGGCCGCGGCGTGCTTTATCGTCTGACCTTGATCCCGGCTAATTTGGGTGTGGCCATTGATGATTTAGTGGTGGCAGAACAGGAAAATAATCCAGCTGAAGCTTGGCCGGTTGGTCGAGTGGCTGAAATTATCACCAATCCAGAGACACCTTTTCTGGACATTGTCGTTGAACCATTAGTGGACGCGCGCGCTCTTTTGTTGGTGGGAATTTTAAATTAGAATTCAAAGATCAAAATCAAACACCTCTAACTGAAAATTATGCTTTCCCTTGTTAGTTTCTGGCTGCTGGCGCTTTTGGAGATAGGGGCAATCCCTTTTTTGCCGGCCCCATTTTCTCTTGTTTCGCCAGTCACTGTTTGGTTAATTTCTCGATCAAGTCAGCTCATTGATCGCCAGGTTTGGTTTTTGGCGGTTTTAGGAGGTCTTTTTTTTGACCTTTTTTCCGCCTTTCCTTGGGGCACGTATCTTTTAAATTTTCTGGCCCTGGTTGGCTTTATTGTTTACTTGGTTTATCGTTATGTCAGTCATCTCTCTCTTCTTTCGCAGATTTTACTTTTGGTCTTGGGCAGCGCTTTTTTTATGAGTCTCTTGGGTTTCCTGCGCTGGATTTCCTCGAGGGTCGCTGACCAAGTCAGACAGCCAATCTCTCTGATTGAAATCAGTCAGGTCATTCTCTGGAGCGTTTTTCTCAATGTCAGTCTTTTTCTTTTTTATCGTTTAGCCAAAATTTTGATAAATTATGTCTGGCGGCTTCGAAATTCTTTCTCATCCCGCCGATTGGCGGCTTAGAATTTTTGGTTCAAGTCAAAAAGAACTTTTTCGCCAAGCTGTCCTGGCTATGTTTCAGAGTATTGAACCGAGGGGGCAGGGGGCACTAATCAGCGAACGGCCGATCCTGATTTCCAGCCCTGATCAGAATGCCCTGCTTGTTGATTTGCTTTCCGAGGCCCTATCACTCTCTGATATTTTTCAAGAGACTTATGATGATCTCCAAATTGACAAATTGGCTGACACCACTCTGCAAGGCCGCTTAATTGGCCATTCAGTCAAAAGTTTTACCCGCGAAATAAAATCAGTGACCCATCATCGTCTGGAAATTAAACAAAAAAATGATCAATGGGAAGTAGAGGTGATCTTCGATATCTAGAGACCGGCTCGCGCTCTCAAACAGTATGAACCAAATTCCTTGGCAAAAAATTAATGATTATCTTTGGGAGATTCCTCAATCTTATCGTCCCGAAATGCGCGTGCCAGCCAGAATTTTTGCCTCGGAAAAGATGTTAAGGGAGACTTCTCAAGATCATTCGGTGGAACAATTAATCAATCTCACTACCCTGCCGGGAATTGTTAAATATGCCTTGGCGATGCCGGATATTCATGAGGGTTATGGCGCGCCAATCGGCGGTGTTTTTGCCTCCCGTTTAGATAGTGGAGTGATCTCACCCGGCGCCATTGGTTATGATATTAACTGTGGGGTTCAGATGCTTAAAGCTGATCAATCATTTTTCGAGATCAAATCACGACTGGATAAACTGGCTGATGAAATTTTCAAAAAAGTGCCCTCGGGCGTTGGTCGAAGCGGTAAAATCAGATTAGCGCCCCAAGAAATGAATGAGGTCTTAAGACAGGGGGTGGGTTGGGTCATTAAGCAGGGCTGGGCCGCGGTTGAAGATGCGGCCCATCTTGAAGAAAACGGTTCAATGCCCGGGGCGGAAGCAGCGGCGATCAGTGATCGTGCTCGAGCGCGAGGCCGTGATCAGTTGGGCACCCTTGGTTCGGGCAATCACTTTCTGGAAGTTCAAATCATTGATCAAATTTTTGATCCGCGGGCGGCCCAAACCTTTGGATTGAAAAAAGATCAGATCACCGTGATGATTCATTGCGGTTCCCGCGGTCTTGGGCACCAAACCTGCACTGATTATGTGCGTCAGATCTTACCCAAACTATCAGAGTGGGGGATTGTTTTGCCTGATCGAGAATTGGCTTGCGCTCCTCTCGGGTCACCCTTGGGCAAAAATTATTTTAGAGCCATGACAGCGGCCGCTAATTTTGCTTGGGCTAATCGAACGATTATTGCTCACCAGGTGCGAACCGCCTGGCAAACAGTTTTCGGCCAAGCGCGGCTTAAAACAGTCTATGATGTCGCTCATAATATGGGTAAGATTGAAACCCATAAAGTGGCCGGCCGGTTAATAGAGGTTTGTGTTCACCGCAAGGGAGCAACCCGAGCCTTTGGGGCGGAAAGAATAGAGATACCCGAAGATTATCGTTCAGTCGGTCAACCGGTTCTGATTCCCGGAACCATGGGCACGGCTTCTTATGTCTTGGTCGGTAGCCGGGAGGGTCAAGAAAAGTCTTTTGCCACCTCTTGTCACGGAGCTGGCCGACGTCTTAGTCGAACCGCGGCCAAACGTCAAGTCCGCGGCCAAACCCTGCGTCAAGAATTGAAAGAAAAAGGAATTGTTATTCGGTCGGAAAGCGATCTTGGTTTGGCTGAAGAAGCGCCCCTGGCTTATAAGGACATTGAGGCTGTCGTCAAGGTGGTTGAGGAGGCTGGTTTAGCGCGCCGGGTCGCTCGTCTCAAACCAATTATTGTGATTAAGGGTTAAGCAAGATGATTTTTCACGATCGTGAAAATGCCGGTCAGCTTTTGGCGGAGAAATTAAGGACTTACCAAACCCAAGCCGAGACTGTAATTTTAGCTCTGCCTCGAGGCGGAGTGGCGGTTGGGGCGGAAATCGCTCGGGTCCTGAATTTGCCGCTTGATATTTTAATCCCGCGCAAAATAGGCCATCCGGAAAATCCTGAATATGCGATTGGCGCCCTGACTGAAACCGGTGAAATTGTCTTTAATGAAGAAGAACGAACCGCGATTGATCCGGTTTGGCTCAAACAAGAGATAGATCGAGAAAAAAAGGAAGCCAAACGAAGACTTGAGCTCTATCGCGGAGATCGCCCCGCTTCTGAATTAAAAAATAAAACCGTGATTATTGTTGATGATGGATTAGCGACCGGGCTAACCGTCCGGGCGGCGATTGCCCAGGTTCGCCGCGCCGGGCCAGCCAAGATTGTGGTGGCCGTGCCGGTTGCCGCCCTTGATTCAGCGGAAAAAATTAAACAAGAGGTGGATGAATTCGTGGCTCTGGAAACGCCTCTATTTTTTGGGGCGGTCGGCGCTTTCTATCAAAATTTCCCCCAGGTTTCTGACGCTGAAGTGATCAAATATCTCGAGTCTTATGGATCCATTCGCCATTCAAATCCCCGCTGAACGAGAACCGATTCATCGAGTGGCCAGACGTTTTTCCCTCGCCCGGCAGCGCGGTTATGAAATCCTTGATTATGAGACTGAAGGAAAAAGCGGGGCGGCTTATCTTGGTGTTTCCATCAAACCTATATTTTTCCGGATCTTCTTTTTGATCCTGACCGGCTGGTTTTTTATCTTTTCGCTGCGGGCCGCCGATCTTCAAATCAGTCAAGGCGATCGTTTTCGCGGCCTGGCCGAAGGCAATCGAATTCGTCAAGAAAAAATTATGCCCCGCCGCGGTTTATTTTTTGATTCTCGCGGCCAACCGCTGGTTGAGAACGCCCCCTTTTTAATTTTGGCGGTGCGGCCAATTGATTTTCCCCGCTCGCCCGAGGCCCGACAGGAATTTATTGATCGTTTAGAAATGGTTGGCCTTGATTATCGGCCCATTATTGAACTGGCCGAGAAACACCGTTATCAAGCCGAATGGTTGCCCATTCGAGAAAATCTCCTTCCCCAAGAGGCTGTTGATTTGGCGGTAAAATTTCGCGATTTTTCTTTTCTCTCGATTCAAATCCAAACCCGCCGCCGTTATCGCCTTGATCAGTCGCTTTCTCTTTCCCATCTCGTCGGTTATTTGGGAAAATTAACTGACGAAGAATTGACGACCCGAAACAAAGATCGTTATCGGGGAGATGATTTTATCGGTCGAACCGGACTGGAAGCAAGTTATGAAGAAGTCTTGCGCGGCCGAATCGGTTTGCGTCAGATCGAAGTTGACGCTCTCGGTCGAGAAAAGGAGGTCTTAGCCAAAGAAGATCCGGTTCATGGTCTTGATTTGATTTTGAGTTTAGATCTTGATCTCCAAGCTAAGGCTGAAGAAATTTTAGTGAAAACCCTTAAGGCGGCCGGAAAAAAACGAGGGGCGATCGTGATGCTTGATCCGAAAAATGGAGAAATTCGCGCCCTGGTCAGTTGGCCCGCCTTTGACAGTAATCAATTTTCTTTTGGTTTGGGAAAGAAAGAATATGAAACCCTAATCAATGATCCCGACCAGCCCCTTTTTAATCGAGCCCTGGCCGGGACTTATCCCTCGGGTTCAATCATCAAACCAATCTGGGCAACCGCGGCTCTGGTCGAAGGAATCATCACTCCCCAGACGACAGTGCTTTCAACCGGCGGTCTGGAAATCAGCCGTTGGTTTTTTCCGGATTGGAAAGAGGGCGGTCATGGTCTAGTTGATGTTTATCGCGCCGTCGCTGAATCAGTCAATACTTTTTTCTATTATCTAAGCGGCGGATATGGCCGCTTTGAGGGTTTAGGACCAGATAAAATGGCTCAATGGGCCAGACGGTTTGGTTTGGGGCTGGCCACGGGCATTGATCTCAAAGGAGAAAGCAATGGTTTGATACCCACCCGAGATTGGAAAGAAAGTGAGCGAGGCGAACCCTGGTATATCGGCGACACTTATCACTTGGCTATTGGTCAAGGAGATTTGCTGGTCACCCCTCTGCAAATGGCCGTGGCCACGGCCACCTTGGCCAATGGCGGAAAAATCATTCAACCCCGATTAGTGCGCTCGCAAAAAGGACCAGGGGGCGAAATCAATCAAAAACCGCGAATTCTTTTTGATTCAGTCGCTTCTCCAGAAACTCTAGCCATAGTGGTCAAGGCTATGCGCCAAGCCGTCACGGCTGGTAGCGCTCGACTGCTGGCTGATCTTCCTTGGCCAGTGGCGGGAAAAACCGGAACGGCCCAATGGCGACGGAATTATTCTCCTCATGCCTGGTTTGTTGGTTTTACGCCGCTTGATCAACCCAAACTGGTCATCTCCGTGTTAGTCGAAGAGGGGGGAGAGGGTTCAGCCCTGGCCGTGCCCTTGGCCAAGGAAATCTTGGCTTGGTGGATGTCTCTCGATCGGGATAAGTCTAATTGACAGCCAAGATTCAATTTTATACACTTGAACAGGGAAACCAAGACGGTTTCCAACTTTTTATGAATAATCAATACCTGACCGCGGCTGGTTTGGAAGATCTTAAAAAAGAATTAAAAGAATTAAAAACAATCAAACGTCAGGAGGTGGCGGCCAAAATTTCCGCGGCCAAAGATTTGGGCGATCTCTCGGAAAATGCTGAATATCAATCAGCCAAAGAAGAGATGTCCTTTATGGAGGGAAGGATTCAGCAATTGGAAGAAATTATTAAGAATGCCGTGGTGATTACGGAAAAACGAACTGGGGATATGATTAGCATTGGTTCGACCGTTTTTGCCGCCTCGTCTGGTCGAGAGGTCGCCTACCGAATTGTTGGTTCCAATGAAGCGGATCCGCGAGCCGGACGGATTTCTAATGAATCGCCTTTAGGCCAATCGTTTCTGGGCAAAAAAGTGGGGGATGAAGTAACAGTTAAAACCCCAGTCGGCGAAACTGTCTATACCATCTTAAAGATTGAATAACCATTTCCTCTATGGGTTTAGAAGAAGAAATCGCCTCTCGACTTAAAAAACTGCAGACCCTGCGCGAACAGGGGATTGATCCTTATCCGGCTCGAGTCCAACGAACTCATACCACGCGCCAGATTCTTGCTCGCTGGGACCAAATGGAAAAGAAAAAACAGCTTGTGGTTTTGACCGGCCGCCTTCGTTCAAAACGCGAACACGGAGGATTGATTTTTGCCCATCTGGAAGACGGCGAGGGAAAAATTCAACTGGCTTTTCGCCGCGATGGTTTAGGTCAGGAGGCTTTTCGTCAATTTAACGAGCTTTTTGATCTGGGTGATTTTTTAACCATCCGGGGCCGACCGTTCCGAACAAAAAAAGATGAACCAACCATTGCTGTTGAGTATTTTAGTTTAGCGGTCAAGGCCCTGCTGCCTTTGCCGGAAAAATGGCATGGCCTAACCGATATTGAAATCCGTTATCGCAAACGATACCTTGATCTGTTATCTAATCCCCAGGTTCGAACAATCTTTGAAAAACGGAGCTTGATTGTCCAGGCCATCCGAAATTTTTTTCTCCAACGCGGTTATTGGGAAGTTGAAACGCCCATTCTTCAGGTTTTGCCAGGCGGGGCCAATGCCAAACCATTTATTACTCATCACCAGGCTTTAAATCTTGATCTTTATCTTCGCGTCTCACCTGAACTTTATCTCAAACGATTGCTGGTGGGCGGATTTAACAAGGTCTTTGAGATTTCTCGTTGTTTTAGAAATGAAGGGATTGATCATTTGCACAATCCGGAATTCACTCAAATCGAGGCTTATGAGGCTTATGTTGATTATCAGGCCTACCGGAAACTCACCGAAGAACTTCTGGTCGCGGTCATCAAGGCGATTGGTCTGCCGGTTGAGGCCGTGCCTTTTTCGGAGACGACTCTGGATTTTACGCCGCCTTATCCCTGTCTTACCTTTACTGCGGCGATCAAAAAATTCACTGGACTTGATCTGGATAAAATACCGGAGCGAAGCGCGTTGGCCCAAGCCGCGAAAAAACTTGGTCTCCAAATTCCTTCCGAGTGGGATCAAGGAAAAATTATGGATGAGCTTTTCAAAACTTTTGTTCGACCAAAAATTCTCGAACCGACCTTTATCATTGACCACCCGATCGAACTTTCACCCCTGGCTAAAAGGAAAAGCGATGACCAAGCTCATGTCGAACGGTTTCAATTTTTAGT
>CAZHKL010000013.1:0-10264 GCA_964532695.1 uncultured Gammaproteobacteria bacterium
TCGCGTAACAGCGGCTATGTGGCATCCTTCGTCGCGCTCCGCGCGCCTCAGGACGATCGCATAGCCGCGAGCCGTTAAACAAAATTTTGGTCAACAAATAATTTGAGATATCTTGATTGGGCTCTTTTCAATTTTTTTTTAAAAAACGAGCCCTGGGGACATATTGTCCGCACAGGGCTCTCGAAACGCGAGGTCATCGGTATTGGTTGCCGTAGACCACCGTGCCGTCGAGGTATGCTTCGTACTCCGCCGCCTCCTGCTCGGCGAGCACGCGGTTGCCGAATCCCACCGGGCAGTCCGGCGACATACACTGGGGTACTCCGAGGTTGCGCCTCGCACCGTTATACTCGACGTGCCTCGCCGTCACACCGCAGGTACACTCGGCCTTCTCGCCGTTTTTGGCGCCTGAAGCCATAGTAACCTCCTTGTTTGTGCCATGAACCCTTCATGGCTTGGGGGCCTCGTCCGACGGACTTGGCAATAAATCACTCTATCATAAATTGCAATAGCGGTCAAGCTGTCTGCGACGAAAAAATTGAAAAGAGCCCTAAATTAAGGTAATTATTTGTTGCCCAAAACTCGCTCCTTCCTGCCAGCAGGCAGATCAGTCGCGCCCCGCTGCTCTCTCACTCCGCTGCGCTCCATTCGGGTCGCTTAACAGTGTGTATCTGGCTCGCTCGTTGCACTTCGCTCGCGCAAATTTGACTTATTTTTTACCCATGATAAAATAATAGCGTAAACGATTTTGATATGCGCAAAATAGACCTCAAATCAGTGGTGTGGAAAGAAGGAAACTACTACATCTCTCAGTGCTTAGATGTAGAGGTTTCTAGTTTTGGCAAGACGAAAAAAGAAGCCCTTGCCATGCTTCAAGATGCTCTAGAGTTGTATTTTGAGGATGTTCCACTACCAACAAAGACAGAGCGGGTGAGAAACCCTGTAATTGCTTCTGTCACTCTTCAACATGCCTAAACCTTATTCGTTTCGCCTCGTCATCAGGGTCCTTGAAAGTAAGGGCTTCTTTTTTATTTCCCAGACGGGCAGCCATGCAAAATACCGAAAGGAAGGCAATCCAACGCTCACGGTTATAGTTCCAATCCATGGTAAAGAAATTCGTTATGGCACTTTTCGGTCTGTTTTGCGTCAATCGAAATTAAAGGAAGAGGATTTTCAGGAATGAAAAAATAAGTCAAACTCCAGATATACGCGAACGTTATGTAAATAACCGAGTAATTTTTAATAACAAAATCATATGGAAAGCGAAATTTCTGGCGGCAAAATCTTATCAATAGTCGTCGCAGTAATTCTGACCGCACTCATTGGGATCAACCATTCCACCTAATGCCATAAAAATTGTTAAAATATAAAAAAATAAATTTAAATACATCCGATAACACTGGATATGCAGTTCGGTCTCTTTCGAGAGACCTCACCCATATTTGCCTTCGCTTCGCTACGGCAAACATCGTATATCCAGAAACGTTATGGGATTTTTTTTACCTCCAATTTTATTGAGTTTTTTATCGCAACAATTTTCTAAAATTAAAAAGCCGTCTTGATGCAAGACGGCTCGTGCGTTACCTTCTCGGTTGTGTTGGTTGTATGAACGTTCGTTCATGCCGTGATGCTAGAACGAGTAGCGCTCATTAAGGATGAGCAGCGTCCGAATGGCGATGCGCGCGGCCTCTTCCTCGCCGCGAACCTCGAACTCGTTCGTACGGCGGTTACCGTAGATAGCATCCACCGCGCCGGCCCAGATGTCTTTGCCATGCGTGGAACACCACACGAACAGTGTCGCCTCCTCCATCGAGTAGAAGAGGACTCCGCGTTGGACGAGCTCTTCGTGCATGGCCTGAAGCCGAGGTGGAAGATAACCAGAGATGTCCGGCCTCGCCTGTCCCTCGTTGAAACACGTAGTTGTGGCGCCGATGCCGATGTGATGCGGAAGACCGAGCTTCTGTGCCGCCTCTACCATAGCGCTCACTACGCGGAAGTCCGCGACGGCCGGGTACTCAATCGGCGCCCAGTTCTCACTGGCACCGTCTAGTCGGACTGCGCCGGTGCAAATGGCCGACTCGCCTGGCCTTGTCTCTGGCCAAAGTGTCGAACACGAGCCGACACGAATGAGTCGCTGTGCGCCGGAGTAGACCGCCTCAGGCAGAACGATGGCTGTCGACGCACTGCCCATCCCAGTCGTAACCACAGACATCGGAACATCTTCCACTCTGCCAGTGAAAGACTTGAGACCACGGTGGTCTCCGACGAGTTTTGCGTCACTGAACAGAGTCCGCGCGATCATCTCTGCTCGTTCGGGTGAACCGACGAGCAAACAGTGCTTGGCAAGATCACCCTCGCGTGTCTCCAGGTGATAGGTGCGACCGTCAGATCCAATAGGCTTGTTCGCATCCATTCCAGTCCTCCTTCTGCTTTTGGGTTGTTGGACTTAGTGAGTACCCTACACGAACTGCATAAAAAAAGCAATCATACGACCATAGAAAACTGTTGCGATAAAAAATTGGGGGCAAAAATGTTAGATTCTAAATGACTTGAGTTTTATTGTTGTTTTTGGATTATGTCTACAATATTGTAGACATTTTTTAAAATCAATTTTAGACATTTATTTTTTAAGACAGGGAACAATTATTGGTTTTCAGAATTTGTCTACAATATTGTAGACAAGATACACCATCAAGAAGGGGTGATGGGATGGTGGAGTAGTTATCCATTGTTAAAAGTAAATCCTCACAGCTAGAGCGATGAAGAATTATAATCCGTCCTGTCTATTCTTATCTTTAGAGGGGGAAATCCTAGTCAAGGCCCAGCTTTTGACTTAAGAGCAACTGATTTACAACCAAGATAAAGGTGGTGAGGGGAGTTACAACAGAAGTTGTTTACCCCATTAGAACATTGCCGACTCTGTTGGCAGTAGAGGTAGAAATAACTGATGGAGATATGGTGCTCCCATCAGACAGTTGCGAAGCATCTGTTCTAATGGGGTTTACTTAATGTTGAAAATCTGTGGATTGGTTAGTGTTTGCCTTATCCGGCTGGGAAGTGGATTATTGATTATTTGTCTACAATATTGTAGACAACGCCAAGATGGACAGAAGCTTGAAAAAATGATATAATTATGATGTGTGAAAGATCAAAATTGTGATGTCTACAATATTGTAGACATTAATTTGGAAAGAATGTTAAAGAAGAAGGAACAGAACAGTATTGCAAACAAGTGATTATTTTTTCCCCTATCCATTTTTTCTTTAGTTGTGAGTTGAAAGTTGTTCTTTGGCCAAAGCCTAATTTTGACTTCGGTTTTGACTTTTTTGATGATTGATTATGTTTTGTTTCAAGGGAAACAAATTTGTATTTTTGACTGTTTTTTCAATTGTATTGATGTTTATCATTGGGATTACTCAAGCCAAGGCCTTAATGAGTTCGGATAATTTTCGTATTTGGGCAGATACAGTTGATAGTGGTGGGAATCGGAGTTCTTCGGGAAACTTTATCATTCAGGATTCTGTCAGTGAGACAACTTCAGGGGAAATTATTGGAAGCGCAAGTTTTTTATCTCAAACAGGCTTACCAGCTATTTTTGAGGAACCAGTAATGATTATGAATGTTTCATCGGGAACATTGACTTTAAATCCTTCCACTATTAGTTCAGCATCAACTAGCGCTGGCAGTTATACCATCACAACCTCAACTAATGCTCCTTTTGGTTATACAGTTAGAGTCACAGAAGACGGTGAATTTAGAAATGCTCAAAATCCAGGCCTATTTATTTCTGATGTTATTGATGGCGCAGTAACTACTGGTTTTGCAGAATATGGGATAGGAATAACTGGCGCTGATGCAGCGTTTGCCAATGATCGAGCAGTTTCAAATACACCTCTGATAGTGGCGACAAATAATTCCTTTGTCACAAATAGCAGTGTGATAGTAACTCATCGCGCTTCTGTTTCTGATTCTGTTTCGCCTGGGACATTCAGCCATACAGTTACTTATGTCGCGATAGGAAATTATTGAGTCTACAATAATGTGGACAAAATTGGTTCGAGAGCGGTTTTATCAGCAGTTTATGCTAAAAAATGGCCATAAAATTTTGTCCACAATGATGTGGACTTTGTCTGTGGTATTAGCAACAAATTTTATTCCTTCAATTGCTCTGGCTCTAACGGTTTCTCCGACCTTGATTGAACATAAAGCAAAAGCTGGCCAGGATATTTCTGACAGTATCAGACTTTATAATGAGACTGATCAGACATTAGTGATCAGGGTTGAAATCCAGACAGTGGATTTGGAAAGCAAAAACGAATCTGGATTACCAATGTTGATTCCGGCCCAGCCCAAAGGTCTCTCCTCCTGGATTTCCCTAGGAGAAGAAGTCATTGCCTTGTCTCCGGCTGAATATCATGATGTCCCTTTTACCATTACCGTGCCGGATTTTATTGATCCAGGCGGTTATTATGCGGCCATACTTTTTAGCGCGATTGCTAATTCTTCTGACCCAAAAACCATTCAGGTCATTAGCAAAACCGGCCCACTGATTTTTCTGACTGTTTCCGGTGAATTTAAAAAGGAAGCCGCTCTACTAAAGTTTGGTTTTAAGGATGATCTTTCTGGCCATTGGTTTAGTCGGCACCCTGAAGGTTTTGCTGTTAAAATCCAAAACACAGGCACGGCGCATTTAAAGCCAGCCGGAGTGATTGAGCTTTTTGGCAATGTGGGTCGCGAGCGCTTGCTTCCTATTAATAAGGAAGGACGGATGATTCTACCGGGTTGGACCAGAAGTTTTGAGAATGATTGGATCCGTTTTGAAAAAGGTGGATGGTTTCATTGGCTGCCTCAAGGATTGATTAAGGAATGGCAGGGTTTGGGATTTGGACGGTATTTGGCAAGCTTGACCTTGGTTTTGGGCGATTCAGTCGCGAGTCAAGAACTTTCTTATTGGGTCGTGCCTTGGCGGACCATGCTCCTTATCAGTTTATTCACCTTTCTGATTTTGCTGCCGATTCGAAGATCCAAGAGATAGGATTACTGATCTTTCATTCGCGCGAACAGATGAATGAGAGATGGGGTTTATGAATGAAGTTGGAAGGAGATTATTTTTCAAACTTGTCCTTGGATGCGGTTTAAACCTCATGTTTTTAGTCATCTCGGGAATGCCTGGTCGGGCAGCGGTCACCAGCCTTAGCGATCTTGTGAGTTCCCAATTGATCAATGCGGCGGCTGATCATACCTTGACATTTACGACCAGCGCTAATGCGGCTGAAGGTTCGACTTTAACTGTTTCTTTTGCTTCGGCTTTTGACACCTCAACGATTGATTTTACTGACCTTGATTTCTTGGTCGGCGGCGTGAATCGCGCTCTGGCTGGAGATTGCGCTGGAACAGAACAGGTCGGAGTGACCGTGGTGAATGATGTTATTACTTTGACAATTTGTCCGGGCGATGGCGGGGCAATTCCAGCTTCAAGTGTGGTCATAATACGGATTGGGACTGTTGCTGTTTTTGGGGCAGTCGGTGATCAGCAGATTCGAAATCCAGGCGCCACTGGCAGTTATTCAGTTGCTTTTGGCGGTTCATTTGGCGATCAAGGACAACTGGCCATGGCCATTGTTTCGCCTGGCGGCGTGACCGTGATTGGTTTGGTGGGCGGCGGGCAGACTGGTGGCGGCGGTGAGATAACCGGCGTCCAGCAGCCAGCGGGTGACACGAGCGCACCAATCATCTCTAATATCCAAGTGACAGATATTACTCGCACGAGCGCCCGAGTGATTTGGGAAACCAATGAAGCGGCTAATTCTTTTGTTGATTATGGTTTAACCGTGAGTTATGAGATTGGGACTGCGACTGATGCCGCTCTAGTGGTGAGTCATAGTCTGGCCCTGGTTGGTCTGGCCGAGGATACGCTTCATCATTTTCGCGTGCGTTCGCGCGATGCGGCGGGCAATCAAATAATCTCAAGCGATTTCACTTTTCGCACCCTGCCTCCGCCAGATACAACCCCGCCCACAATCTCTGATATCCAGGTTTTGAATATCACTGGCGAGACGGCTCGAGTCGCTTGGGCGACTAATGAATCAGCCACGAGTCGGGTTGAGTTTGGTCTCTCTATTAATTATGAACTTGGTTCAAGAGAAGATTTGACCTTGACCCTTGATCATTCGCAATTACTAACTGGACTGGCGAGCGAAAATCGGTATCACTTTCGTGTTCGCTCGCGAGATGCGGCTGGTAATGAGTCGGTTTCGATTGATCGCGAATTTCAAACCGCGGATGTGACCGCGCCTGTTCTTTCTCAAATTGAAGTGACTGAAATCACTGAAACCAATGTTCGGGTGAATTGGCTGACTAATGAATCAAGCGATAGCCGCTTGGCCTATGGTTTGACCGCGGAATACACCCTGGGCACTCTGACTGATTCGGCCTTGACCACTAATCATGGTTTGACGCTGATTGGTCTTGAACCAGCCACGATTTATCATTTCCAGGTTCGTTCCCAGGATGCGGCGGGTAATCTGAATGTTTCTTCTGATCAGACTTTTTTGACTCGACCCGATCGTCAGGCCCCGGCCAATGTTAGCGGTTTTACTGCGGCTCAACTGGCTTCCGGTGAAGTGGAATTTGTTTGGAATAATCCGCCAGATCGTGATTTAGCCGGAGTGAGGATTATGCGCCAACAGGATCGAGCGCCAGTCAATGCTTTTGATGGTGAACTGGTTTTTGATGGTTTAGCTGTCCGCGCTCGCGATCCAGGGGTTCAAGCTGGCCTAACCTATGTTTATGGGGCCTTTGCCTATGATCGTTCGGCTAACTTTGCCTCTGGAGCCTTGACCCAAATTTCCACCTTTCTCGCTGGCCCGATCTCGCCGGAAATATCGCCGCCAACCTTGATTCCGCCATCTCCACCCCTAACTCTTCCATCAGAAGTCCTGCCGACCCAACCGCCTCTGCCGCCAACGACCGTGCCAGTTGAGCAACAGATCAGTCTTGAAGAAATTAAGATTGAGGTTGGCAATGGAACGCTCCAACTTGAACCGCAGAACAAGGTCGTGTCCCTGGTGAATAATTCGATCGTCAGAATCAGCCTGCCCAAGGAGAGTTTGCCACGCGAACCATCTTCAGTGATTTTGGAAGTTAAAAGCGATCGTTATCTTTTGGGCCGCACGGCCGATGGTTTCAGCACTGATATTTTGGCGCCGGCTGTTCCTGGTTTGGCGCCGCTCACTGTTTCCGTCGTTTATCCCGACGGCGCTTCTGATCGCGTTGAATCCCAGACCAGGCTTGAGTCATCCGGTCGAATTGTCAGTCGAATTGGTCAGACTCTTGTCCCGGTCGCCGGCGCCTTGGTGACCCTTTTGGATGCGACCGGTCAAGAATGGGTCGCGATTAAATATCGTCAAGATAATCCCCAGCGAGCAAAATCTGACGGCACATTTTTCTGGTATGCGCCCAATGGTCAATATGAGGTGCGGGCGGTCAAGGATGGTTTTCGTTCCGAAACCATTAAGATCGCGGTGACTAATTACATTGTTAATCCGCAGATTGAATTAATTGAATTGCCGCCGCCGCTGTTCGAATCCGCCAAAAATATCTTGGCCAGCGCGGAAAGTCCTTTAATCAAGGCCGGCGCCGTGGCCAAATTGTTTAGCCAAGAAATCAATTATGGTTATGAAATTGCTCGCGTTCAGGTTTTGGATAATCCAGCAGTCGAGCAAGTGGCGGAAAATGTGGCTGCCCCAGCCTTGGCCACCGTGACCGTGGCCAGCGCTGGAGCGGCGGCAACCACGGCGGCCGGTCTTTCCAATGTCTTAAATCTGGCTCGGTTTTTGGTGACCCAACCGCTGTTGCTGGTCAGTCGGCGCAAACGTAAGGGTTATGGCGTTGTCTACAACGCGATGACCAAACTGCCGGTTGATCTGGCGATTGTTCGTTTGAAAGACGCGGCGACTGGTCGTTTTCTTCAGACCCGCGTCACGGATCGCGGCGGTCGTTACTTCTTTATCGTCCAACCAGGCAAATATCTGCTTGATGTGCACAAGGCCTCTTTCTCTTTTCCCAGCGGCTATCTAAAAGAAGTCAAGCAGGACGCGCTCTTTCTTGATCTTTATCACGGCGAATCAATTGAAGTGACTGAACGGGGCGCCACTATTTTTGCCAATATTCCGGTTGATCCGGAGGTTAAAGAAAAATTACCAGCTCAAATTGTCCGACGTTTAGTTTGGCAAAAGGTTGGATACTTGATTTCCAGTGTTTCACCTCTCCTGGCCCTCGTCGCTCTGGCTATTCAGCCAACATCATTAACGGTTGGGCTTTTTATCGGACAAGTGGTTTTTTACGGCGGTCTACGTTATCTGGCCAAGCCGCGTCTGCCCAAGGGTTGGGGTCTGGTCACTGACGCGGAAACAAATCAGCCGCTCGGACGCGCGATAATTCGGATCTTTGAACCGATTTATAACAAACTCTTGGAAATGCAGGTGACGGATAGCCATGGACGATATTCATTCTTGGTTGGCCCTAATATCTATCGCGCCCATTTTGAAAAAGAGGGTTATCTGCCCCAGGGAATTTCCCAAATTGATTATCGAAATAAAAAAGAACCGACTTTGTTAGGAATGGATGTCAAGTTAAGTCCCCGGAAAGAAACTGGAGAGTGGAAAGAAGAACCTTTATAAAAATATGCTGTCAAGCCTGACCATTCGTCTGACCATTATCAGTTTGACCATCTTTACCTTGATGGTTGGTTTGGTGTGGCGGTTTGCGCCGATCAAGGAAGCGCGGGCAACGACGATTCCGCGGATTTTTAACTATCAAGCCAAGATGACTAATAATCTGGGAGTGACCGTGGCTAATGGAAATCAAAATACGGCTTTTGTTCTTTATGACGCGGCCGCGGGTGGTAATTGTCTTTGGTCAGCGGCAAACACTGACGGCAATATCGCCACCATTGATTGTGGAGCGCCTGGGCAGATGGCGGTGGCGGTGACTAATGGCGTCTTTTCTGTTCTTCTGGGTGATACCACCGGCGCCACTCAAAATACGATTCCGCAAATTGCTGATTCAGTCGCCACGCTTTACTTGGGCGTGCGGGTTGGGACAGACGCGGAAATGACGCCGCGCAAACGGATTGCTTCTTCGTTCCTGGCCACTGAAGCGGCTGACTCTGATCTGCTTGATGGCCTTGACACATCTCAAGCTGGCGGAACCAATGCTTTTGTGCCAGTGACTACGGCGAATGGCAATCTTCTTCTGACTGGCGACCCGCAGGGCGCGGGCGTCACCCAGGGCGTTTTAGTGGTTAATCCTGGAGCCGGTGTTTCCGGAGCTAATGAAATAATTTTTGGAGTGGCCGTGGGCAATACCTCGCGGTTCAACATTGACGCTGAAGGAGACGTGACTTTTAATAATACCTTAAATATAGCTGGCGTTGCGGCCCCGGCTGCGTCAGGGGCCGGCGCTGGCCGCATTTACTTTGATTCGGCCACTAATAGTTTTAGGGTTTCAGAAAATGGCGGCGTTTATGTGAATATGATTGGCGGCGGTGGCGGCGGGGCATCACTTCAAACAGCTTATGACACTGGCAACACGATTGGGACGACCAATGCGCGCAATATCAATTTTAATCTGGCTGATACAGCCACAGACGCGAGCTTGATCATTGATATTTTAGGCACAGGAAATACTTTGGAGGTGCGTGATAGCGGAGCGGCGGTCTTGACCGTGGCTGATGGCGGCGGGGTGACAATGACTGGCGCTCTGACTGCCAATGGCAATGTGAATTTCAATGATGCCTCGGCTGATACAATTTTGATTGGCCAAAATGGCGCCACGGCTGACACGATCACCATTGCTGGCGATACATCCATCACTGACACCCAATGGTCTGTGACTGCCCCAGGCGCGGCCCAGTTCGCCTCTCTCAACTCAACACCAGTTGGCAATACCACTGCCTCAACCGGAGCCTTTACCACCCTTTCTTCAACTGGCGCGACAACCATTGGGAACAACAGCTCAACAGTGGTTATTGACTCTAGTGATTGGGACATCACTGCCACCGGCGTTATGACTGGGATTGGAGCAATCACAGCTGATGGCCTGATCACCGGCTCTGGCGGTTTAACACTCACCGGAGCAACAGCCATTGCTGTTGGAAACAATTTGAGCACCGTGGCTATTGACTCTAGTGATTGGGACATCACTGCCACTGGCGTTATGACTGGGATTGGAGCAATCACAGCTGATGGCCTGATCACCGGCTCTG
>CAZHKL010000013.1:10364-10520 GCA_964532695.1 uncultured Gammaproteobacteria bacterium
GCGGTTTAACACTCACCGGAGCAACAGCCATTGCTGTTGGAAACAACTCGAGCACCGTGGCCATTGACTCCTCTGACTGGGACATCACTGCCACCGGCATTATGACCGGGATTGGAGCAATTACAGCTGATGGAGCTCTGACCATTACAGCTGGCG
>CAZHKL010000013.1:10620-14016 GCA_964532695.1 uncultured Gammaproteobacteria bacterium
GGAACAACAGCTCAACAGTGGTTATTGACTCTAGTGATTGGGACATCACTGCCACTGGAGCAATGACCGGGATTGGAGCAATTACAGCTGATGGCACCCTAACTATCTCTGGAGTGGCGACTGACATCACCACTGCTAGTAATGAAGCTCTAACTTTAGCCCCCAATGGCACTGGTTCGGTCGTGATTACTTCAGGCGCGACTACTGGCACAGGCACTGCTTCTGGATTATCATTAACCGCTGCCTCTCTGACAACAGGCAGCGCGCTGACCATTGCGGCAACAAATACAGCCACAACTAATACAGCTCTAGATCAGCTCGCTATCAACCTGACTAATGCCCAAGGCACGACTGGCAATGCTGATTTCACTGGCCTGGAAATAGGATACACTCAAGCCGTCACTACCAGCGGCAACACTGAACGGGCGATGCGCATTTCAGCGACCGGCGCCACTAGTCCGACTGATATTGTGATTGACGCGCTTCTGGTTCTTGATAATGCCGAGGATGTTAATCCAGGCACAATCAGTGTCACTGATGTTCTGCAAATTCAAACCACTGGTAATGCTGGCGCCGCCATGGTCAATAATGCGATTGCCATTCGCGGGACTGGCGTGCAGACTGATTTGCTTCTGCAAAATGGAGAAACAATTAGTAATGATACTGACGGCACCATTGCTTTGACTGCTCCGACCGTGTCTATTTCAGCCGCTCTTTCTGTGGTCGGCAACACGACCTTGACTGGTGACGCGGCCATTAATGGCGGTGATCTGACTACCACGGCGACGACTTTTAACATTTTAAATACCACGGCCACGACGGTTAATTTTGCCGGTGGAGCTACGACCGTGTTAAATATCGGTTCCACGACTACTGGTCTGAATACTTTTGCGGCTGATGTGAATATGAATTTTCTCGGTTCGGAAAATTTGGCCCTTACCTCTGATGCGGGTGGCGGCGTGGGTAGTGATGTCTTGGATATTGATATTACTCCAGCCACGGGTGTGGGAGCCGGGTCGGGAATGCGGATTACTAATAATAGTGGCGCCGGCGCCCAAGGGATTGGATCTTTCTTGGTGTTGGAACATTATGATAATTTATCTCTGGCCACAGGTCTGGCCTTGATCACTGATAATGCTAATTTTAGCGGCGGCCCGATTACTAATGGTTTGATTATGACTTCAGTCGGGGCGCCGACTGGTCCGACTATCACCACCGCCCTTAATGTTTCTGATGATGAGATTGACACCGCGCTCGCGGTTGGTTCAAATTTTGTGGTTTTTAATGATGTGGCCTTGATTGATGATACTGCCTCGGTTAATGCCTTGTCGTTGGCGACTGGCGATAGTTTGACCGTGATCAATGGAGCCATTTGTGTTGACAATGACGGTACCTGCACTTCCTTGACGGCGGGTGAGGTTCGGGCTGATGCTTTTCCAACGACTGGCGGTGATGTGGCGGAAATGTATTTTAGTTCAGAATCATTAAATCCAGGAGAGGTGGTGAGTTTGGATTTATCTGGAGAGGCATCAGTTCATCGTTCTCGGGAAGCGGGCGGGGATCTCTTGGTGGGTGTGGTAGCCACTGATCCTGGAGTTATTCTTTCGGCTAATAATATCTATAATGAGGCCACTCGTCAGAATGATCCCAATTATTATCCGATTACCTTGGTTGGTCGGGTCCCAGTCAAGGTGACTGATGAGGGCGGTGCAATCGGGCCGGGCGACTATTTGACTTCCTCTTCAACCCCAGGACACGCGATGAAAACAATTTTGCCGAGTCGAGTTTTGGGTCTAGCCCTTCAATCATTCACTGGACCAGGTGTTGGTTATATTGATGTTTTTGTCCAACCAGGTTGGTATAATGGTTTATCTATTGAAAAGATGCAGAATAGCGCTTCTCAAATGCCAGTGAGCCCCAGCCTTAACTCTCTTGATCTTTCCCAAGGACTGGATATGCGGGGTGGGGCGATTTATCAGATCCGTTCACTTTTAGCCGCCAGCGGCCTTTGGAGTCTTGATGAGAATGGCAAGTTAGTGGTGACAGCAATCGAAACTGAAGAATTAGTCACCGAGGAATTGACTGCTCGTTTGACTGATCGTCGTCAGATGGTCGGGCAGGGTTTGATCCCAGCTGGTTCGCAAATTCTTCGGATGAGCAATGAATTGATTGAGGCTGATTCTAAGGTTTTTGTGACCTTCCGTTCGCGGTCGCCTTCAGATTGGTGGGTCTCGGCCGTGGATCAGGGTTCATTTGAAATCTCTTTGGCTGAACCAACGCGATCTGATTTGATCTTTGATTATTGGATTGTGCGCGTTGAGGATACACGAGCGCCAACCCAATCCTCGCCTTCTGAAACCTCATCGCCAGAGGAGCTGGTCGAGATCTTGCCCTTAGTCGGGGCCTCGCCTTTGTCCGAGGATACATCTTTGCCAGAAGAGCCGCGGCTTGAAGTTGAGACAGTATCTCAAGAAGAAATTGAGTCAGGGGGCTAGCCTTTTTTGGGGAACCTGTTATAATATTGGCTGTCCTCTTTTTTATTCTCTTAATGATGATTATTTCTATGTCTAAAATTACCTTGGCGGCCGCTTCAGACGAGCCGCGTTCAGCCAAGATTCTTGATTGGTTTTTGGAGGCGAGTTTGCTGGCAATTATTTTTTTGCTCCCCCTCTTTTTTTGGTTGGGTTTGCCGGATAGTCAAGAATTGCCCAAACAGCTTTTGCTTTTGGTTTTGGTGACATTGGCTGGTATTTTTTGGCTGCTTCGCGTTTTTTTGGCCCGAATGATTGTTTGGCGGCCTTCATTTAGTTTTTTGGCGATAATCCTTTATCTGGTTGGACTGGCGGTCGCGACGATCCTCTCGGTTGATCGCTCCACTAGTTTTTTTGGCGGCGTTCTGAATGAATACGCGAGTTTTGTGACCCTGGCGAGTTTGGTTATTTTTATTTTTTTATTGATCAGCGCGCCCTCGGATTTATCTTTGATCCGTCGCGCCCTGGCGGCTTTTTTTGCTTCAAGTATTATTCTCCATCTTTTTATCCTGCTTAAATTTTTTGGATTCACTCCGCCCTATCTGCCCGCGGCGATCAGTTGGAATCCCGTGGGCAGCATCTATAATCTGGCTGTTTTCTCCGGATTCACGACCCTGCTCGCGAGCGGTCTTTTTATTTTTAATCAGAAACAGCACGGAGATTTCCTGCCCAGCTCGAGCGCCTGGCTGCTCAAAACCTTGGCGACCGTGGCTGGACTTTTTGCCTTAGTCTATTTGGTTGTTCTTGATTGGTGGGTGGCTTGGGTAATGATCCTGGTTGGTTCAGGTTTACTCTTGCTTTTTGTTTTTATTTATGCCAATGTTTTTCGTCATTTAGTTCATCTTTTGCTGCCCCTGTTGATCTT
>CAZHKL010000014.1:0-2422 GCA_964532695.1 uncultured Gammaproteobacteria bacterium
GCCTTGATTGATGGCGCGAAACATAAAATTCCGCTCGGCGGATCATTGGCGCCGGGCGCGCTGGCTCTGATCAATTTAACTGATCCGATTTTAAACAATGGCGGAGATCGCGTCGCCCTGATCAGCAATTCCGGAGAAATCATTAATGAACTATTTTACGGCGATTGGCCAACCACCCAACCGCGCGCGAGCAAACCCCAAAAGGGATTAAGTCTGGCTTGGGTTAATCACGAATTTGTTCTCGCTCCTCCGACGCCAGGCATAGAAAATATTATTCCCTCTCAATTATCCTCGGCCAAGCCGCCCCTTGAACCACCAAACATACCCGTCTCAATCGAGGAAACTAAAACCGCTTCGGCTGAAACAGAAACAATCATTGAAGAAGGGTCGGTCATGGGTCCAACCCAAGAAATAGTTGAGGTTGGAGAAAAACAAGAAAACCTAATCAAGGAAGAAAAATCGCCCCTAACCCTTGTTGATCGCTCTAAAAAATCAAAACCACCCCCCAGTCGTCAAAACAAAAAAGAAAAAACAATCACCAAGATATCACTGGAGAATATTCGCGATCTTGAGCTGGGCACAAGGGCGCGCACCGAGGGTCTTGTCTCCGTCCCCCCGGGAATCATCAGCAAACGGACAATGTATTTGGCTGGCAGCGGCCTTCAGGTCTACTTCTACAAGATAGAACCGCCGACTCTTAAAATTGGCGATCGAGTTGAAATTACGGGAAAGTTAAGCCAGACCAACGGTGAAACCAGAATCACCGTCAGTCAGCCCCAGGGTCTCAAGTTTATCAAGACTGAAAATCCACCTGAACCCGAATCAATCGAAATCAATGAAATTGATGAAAACTATGAGGGCTGGCTGATCGAGACCCAGGGGCTGATCAGCCAAAAACTTGAGGATCGTTTCATTTTGAGCGAGGCCGACGAGGAAATTCCGTTGATCATCAAACCAATGACAAAAATTGATGCCTCGGCGATTAAGATTGGCGACCAAGTACGAGTGATCGGGGTGGTCAGTCGAACCAAAAAAGGTTTTCGACTTCTGCCCCGCGATCAGTCCGATCTGGTGGTGACTAGACTCGCGCCGCCGCCCCGGACCGCGCCCCTTCGTCATCTTTCTCTCTTCACTTTTTTGGCGATCTTATTTGCCCTCCTCCTCGTTGGTTTCATTGTTCGACAACATTATCAAGAAAAAATCAATGAACTCAAAAAATCGGAAAAACGCAAACCCGCTCCCCTGCCCATTTAAAACTAATGTCATCAAAGAAAGGAGGTGATTTTATGCCCCAAGAAAAAAAATCAGAGTATGTCGAACGTCTACGAGGAGAATTTATTGTCCGGGCCACGGCCTTTGGACTCGAGGAACCAATCGTCAGCGACCTGGCTGATTTCTTTGCTGATAAGCTCACGCTCTCCTTCCGCAATGGTCTTAATTTCGCCAAACGTCGCGGTTGGATGACATCCGAACCGATTGAAGCGGTCGCGGCCTAGAAAGACTCAAGGGGGCCTCTGACCACCAAGCCCCAGAGGCCCCCTTGCTCCGATTAACTATCTATTTTATAATCGCCCTATATGGCCAGACAAATCACGATCAATGCTTTGGCTAAAATAATGAAGAGAGGATTTGCCAAACACGATCAACGGATCAAGAATCTGGAAAAAGGATTTTTGAAGCAAGGTCGGCGTCTTGATGATTTCGCTATCACCATGAAATTAGGGTTTGAAAAACACGGAAAACAAATTTTGGATTTAGTCAGAACCACCCAGGAACTTAAACATGAGGTTGCTTTAAACGGAGATGCTATTGCCGTATTAACCCATCGTTTTGACGCCGAGATGGCTGCTAATCAAGGCGCCCATCAACGTTTTGAAGAACGTTTTGATCAAATAGATCAAAGGTTTGAGAAGATGGATCAAAGATTCGAGAAAATTGATCAGAGGTTTGATCAAATGGATCAAAGATTCGAGAAGATGGATCAAAGATTCGAGAAGATGGATCAAAGATTCGAGAAGATGGATCAGAAACTTGGACATATTGATCTAAGGCTCAACCGCCTTGACCAACGTTTTAATCTTGAACCAATATCGTTGACTGCTTCTTGAGGACTTAAAACCAGTCAGAAAAGAAATTCGCGGGCGTCGTATAGCGGCTATTATGCAACCTTGCCAAGGTTGAGATGGCGGTTCGATTCCGCTCGCCCGCTTTGAAAACCCGCTCTCTATTTATGATGGCGGGTTTTCATATCTCCCAAAACAAGCTACACTATCTCCATGAAATCCAATACGGAAATTGCCCAAATTCTCAAACAAATGGCGACTCTCTATGAAATGACTGGAACGGCTTTTAAACCGCGCGCCTACCAACGAGCCGCCGCGGCTATTGCCTCGTTTGAAGAAGAACTAAGCGACCTCTGGAA
>CAZHKL010000014.1:2432-13863 GCA_964532695.1 uncultured Gammaproteobacteria bacterium
CGGGACCAAATCTTTTTCGGCCGTGGCGGGTGTGGGGCCGGCTCTCGCCGCGCATCTTGAATCAATTCTCAAAACAGGAACTTTTTCGGAATATGAAAAACTGCGCCGCCGGATCCCCATTAATTTAGACGAACTGGGTCAAATCGAAGGTCTGGGCCCAAAAACTCTTCTCACCCTTTACCAAAAGTTAAGAATCAAAAATCTGGCTGACCTGGAACAGGCGATCGCGGCCGGTAAAATCGCCAAGCTGCCCCACTTTGGCCAAAAATCAGAAGAAAAAATCAAAAAAAGTTTGGCTTTTCACCGACAAAACAAAGGACGTTTTCTTTTAGGTTATATTAAACCGACCGTGGAAGCGCTGGAAGTCAGACTTAAAAAAATTCCCGGCGTCATTGCCCTGGTCACCTGCGGCTCTTATCGGCGCCAACAGGAAACAATTGGTGACATTGATCTTCAGGCTACGGCTCGGGATCCCAAAAAAATCATTGAAGCCTTTTTAAAATTTCCCGAGATTAGTTATGTCTATGGTCATGGCCCGACCAAGGCCAATGTCCGGCTGAAACAAGGAATTGACGCTGATCTGCGCGTTGTGCCAAACGAATCCTTTGGGGCGGCGCTGCAATATTTTACCGGCGACAAAATGCACAATATTGAAATTCGCAAAATCGCCCTTCGAAAAGGATTAAAATTAAATGAATACGGGTTGTTTCGGAATAAAAAAAAACTTGCCGGCCGGAAGGAAGAGGAAATCTATCAAAAATTAGGTCTGGCCTGGATGCCGCCCGAACTGCGCACGGCCTCGGGTGAAATCGAGGCCGCTCGGACCGGCCGGCTGCCCAGACTTATCCCTAACAACTCACTGCGCGGCGACCTTCAAGTGCAAACCAACTGGACAGACGGCGAAAAATCAATCGCGGAAATGGCCGAAGCGGCCAGGCGAGCCGGTCTTGAATATATCGCTATTACTGATCACACCCGCGCCCTAGCCATGACCGGCGGACTGGATGAAAAAAAACTCGAACGCCAAGGTCGGGAGATTGACAAATTGAATAAAAAAATGCGCGGTTTTAAAATTTTAAAAAGCGCCGAGGTTAACATCTTAAAAGACGGAAAACTCGACCTCGCCAACCAGACCCTAAAAAAACTCGATCTCGTCGCCAGCGCTGTCCATTCCCACTTTAGTCTGACCGAATCAGAAATGACCGAACGAATCATTCGAGCCCTCAAGCATCCGCTCGTCAACATTCTTTTTCATCCTACCGGCCGACTGATTGGTAAACGGGAGCCATACAAGGTGAATCTGGCCAGGCTCTTGCGCGCCGCGAAACAATTCGGCGTGGCCCTGGAAGTCAATGCCTTTCCCGAACGACTTGATCTTAAAGACACGGCGATCCGCGAGGCGGTCAAGCTCGGGGTCAAACTCGTGGTTGACTCGGATGCTCACGCGCCTTATCATTTCCAATATCTCAATCTGGGTTTGGCTCAAGTTCGCCGCGGCTGGGGTGAAACTAAAGATGTGCTCAACACCAAACCAGTTGATGAATTTCTAAAAACCCTTCGGGCTCTCAAAAAATAAAACGATCAACCCTATTTTTCTATGTATGATCAAAGAAATCGAAAGAAAATTTCTCGTTGATGAAACCAAATTGCCGCCCAATCTGGTTTGGGTTCTGGTCCAGCAGGGTTACCTGTCCTTGAAGCCCCAGGTCCGAATTCGTCTCTGGGGCGGCGAGGGAGAAATCACTATTAAGAGCCAGGGCACGCTTTCCCGCGATGAATGGGGGTACCGCATTCCTGCTCCCGAGGCGGAAGAACTCCTGCGGCTTTGCGACCAACGTCTCATTAAAAAAGAACGTACCCTGATCAAGACGCGAGGAAAAGAATGGGTGGTTGATCGTTTTTTGGATCCTCAAGCCGGCCTGATCACGGCTGAAATTGAACTAGAAACAGAGGAAGAGTCAATAGAACTGCCGCCCTGGGTAACCAAGGAAGTTACCAATGATGAAAAATATTTAAATGTCAATCTTATCCGCCCCCTGGGCTCAACTTGATCATTAATCTACTCTTATGGAAATCATGATTACCAAATCCACTGGCGAAAAAGTGCCTTTTAATCAGGAAAAAATCGCCCGGACCGCGCGCCGCGCCGGCGCCGCGCCGATCCTGGCCGAAAAAGTGGCCAAAGAGATTAGTCAGCAAGTTCGCGATGGTTTGACTACCAAAGAAATTTTCGATTTAATTTTGGCAATTCTCGACCGCGAGTCCCCGCCAGTGGCGGCGCGCTATAACCTGGCCCAAGCGCTGACCAAACTTGGCCCAACCGGCTTTGAATTTGAAAAATATATTGCTGAACTTTTGCGGGTTTATAGTTATAAAACTGAACTGCCGGACATTCTCCAGGGCGCCTGTGTCACTCATGAAGTGGATGTTCTGGCGGAAAAAGACCTGCGCCGCGCGATGATTGAATGTAAATTTCGTCATGAAGTTGGAATTTATATCGGCATCAAAGATATTATGGCCACTTGGGCGCGATTTCTTGATTTGGTCGAGGGAGCGGAACTGGATCTTTGTCCGCATCTTGATGAATGTTGGCTCGTGACTAATACTCGCTTTTCTAACGATGCGTTAAAATATGCTCATTGTAAGGGGATGATCCTCCTCGGCTGGAATCATCCTGAAGAGCGCAGCCTTTCTCATATGATTGACGCCAAGGCGGTTTATCCAGTCACGGTCCTGCGCCAACTTGATCAACCCACTCTCGGGGCTCTGGCCAAGGCTCAAATCATGCTCTTAAAACACCTCGTGGAGGGTGATCCAATCGAACTGGCCCGCCGCACCAACCTCCCCGAGGAACGAATCAAAATCCTAATCCATGAAGCCACAAAAATTATCAACCTTTAAAACCAATCTCTCATTCGCGCGACCAGAGAGACCCCCAATCAAGATTGACGCTGTATCTTCCGAATGATATCCTGACCCGATCGGCCAGTCAGGAATCAAAAAAAATAAAGGAAAAGAATAAAACGCCCGGGTGGCGGAATTGGTTTACGCGCATCACTTAAAATGATGTGGCCGAAAGGCCGTGCCGGTTCGAGTCCGGCCCCGGGCACCAGTATTAAACTTTCAAAACGCGGCTGATCGATTTTTTCTTTTTACCAATACCTGCTAGAATAATAAAATATGCCGCCTGAACCAGAAATAAAAGAACAGGTGATCAAAACCAAGGGGCCGGCCGAGGAACAAATCTTTGAAATTTCCCTCCGACCCAAAAC
The DNA here is from genome assembly GCA_964532695.1 of uncultured Gammaproteobacteria bacterium. GTDB lineage: Bacteria > Patescibacteriota > Patescibacteriia > CAZHKL01 > CAZHKL01 > CAZHKL01. The sequence goes on from CAZHKL010000014.1 coordinate 5,705, forward strand.
CCTGACCGAATTTGTCGGTCAAGAAAAACTCAAGGAAAACTTGAAGATCTTTATGGAGGCGGCTCGACGCCGCGGAGAACCCTGCGAACATATTCTTTTCTGCGGCAACCCCGGTCTCGGAAAAACCACCCTGGCTCATGTCATTGCCAATGAAATGAAAACAGCCATTAAAGTAACGAGCGGCCCAGCGCTCGAACGGGTCGGTGATTTGGCCGCGATTCTGACTAATCTCGAAACCGGTGATATCCTCTTTATTGATGAAATTCATCGTCTGAATAAAACCATCGAAGAGGTTCTTTATCCAGCGATGGAGGACTTTGCTCTCGACCTGATTATTGGCAAAGGACCAACAGCCCGGACCCTTCGTCTGAATCTCAATCGCTTTACCATTATTGGCGCCACGACCCGGCTTAGTCTGCTCTCGGCCCCGCTGCGCGATCGCTTTGGCGTCACTCATCATCTTAATTTCTACCTGGAAACAGACCTGGAACGGATCATCTCCCGCAGCGCTAAAATTTTAACAGTTCAAATTGATCCGATCGCCGGCCAGCTCATTGCCGCCCGTTCGCGGCGCACGCCGCGCGTGGCTAATCGCCTCTTGAAACGGGTCCGCGATTTTGCCGAAGTCAAAAGCGACGGAATCATTACCCCCAAGATCACTGACCAAGCCCTCGCCCACCTGGAAATTGACGCCGTTGGTCTTGATGAAACAGATCGCCGCATTCTGGAAACCATCATTGTTAAATTTAACGGCGGCCCGGTTGGTCTTTCCGCCCTAGCCGCCGCGACGGCTGAAGAAATCGCCACCATTGAAGAAATTTACGAGCCCTATCTTCTGCAACTTGGTCTGATCAACCGCACCCCCCGCGGCCGGATGGCCACCCCGGCCGCTTATGTCCATCTTGGTCTGCCTCGACGGGAAACCACCCTTCTCTGATATTATGATCCCCCTTTTCGTCCTTCTGATCCCCTACGGACTCTTCCTGTTGATTTTTTTGTTTTTCGCTCTCGTTAACCTCTTTCACCTCTTGAGATTCAGTCCCCTGAACCTCCTAACTTTTTTCGCAACCTTTTTATTTCTAGCCGGCACAACCCTGATCCTGACCACGAGTTACAACTATCTCATCACGATTAATTGGTCTCAAGTCATTGATTTACTCCCCAATTTTAGCGCGCCCACTTATGCGCCTTGATAAATTGATCAAACAAAAATCATACGAAAAACCAGTCTATCTCCTTCGCCGCCACCCCTTGATTTTTTTCAAAGACATTCTGCTTTTTCTCATGCTCGCCGGCGCGCCCTATCTCCTCTATCTAGCCCTGGCCAGATATTTTTCCGCCAGTCTAACCGGCCCTTATGGTTATCCTCTTTTTATCTTGGGCGCCAGTGTTTATTATCTTTCCATCTGGCTTTTTTTCTTAACCCAATTTGTTGATTACTATCTTGATGTCTGGATCGTCACCAATGATCGTATCGTCAATATTGAACAACAGGCGCTTTTTTCCCGAACGATTTCCGAACTTGATCTCTATAAAATTCAAGATGTCACCAGTGATGTCAAGGGTATGCTGCCGACTTTCTTTAACTATGGCCAGGTTTTTATCCAAACCGCCGGCCAAAAAGAGCGCTTCACTTTTGAACAGGTGTCGAATCCTCATCAAATTCGCCAACGGATTATTGATCTGATCGAAATGGATCGAAAATATCACCTGAATCAACCAATCTAAAATCCCCGCCACCAGTGGCGGGGATTTTCCCTGATCAAGAAAATTATTACCATTTTTGGACCAGATCCACGCCTGAATAATAGTGCTTCAAAATAGTTTGCCAATCCGCGCCTGCTTCAGCGCGCAAAAGGGCGTCGCGGGCCGACATTCCCACCCCATGACCCCAAAGAGTCTTGCCCGCGTCATAAGGTGTTGGCACTGAACGGAGCCAAGGGATTGGCCCGCCGCCCCAAACCTCTTCCCAGGCCCGAGTCCGGCCGTCCGAACGGGAATAATACGGTGTCAGCGCCACTTCATTATTATTATAGATCGCGATCACGCCGCGCGTGGCGTCGGTCGCGGCAACAAAACTCAGCATCCGTTTTTCACTCATCAGACCGCGATAAACCTGATCATAAAAAGCGTCAATATGAAAGACGCCGCCGTGTTTGGAATTGCGCCGCCAATGATAAAAAGCATAGGTGCGGGCCGCCAGGGCCAGTGATTTTTGAAATTCGGGATGAGTATTATTCGAGGTTTCCGTTAGACCATAAAGATACTGTTCAATGAGCAATTCATTAATCACCCAAAGCCGGCCTGATTCCGGCGCTTGTCTAATCTCAATCGTGTCGCGGAACTGATTATCATTGAGACTCGGATTCCAATCGGGCGGATGAAGATAACTTGTCAGGGTGAAAAAACCATCTGATCGGGCCGGGACAAAACGAATAAAATCGCGAAGCACTTGAGTGCCGGTTGGCGTGGTCACGGAAAAAGTTTTGTAATCAAAATCATAAAGAACGCGAGCCGGCTGGCCGCCGGGAACTGTTTCCCGGGCTCCCTGGCCATCAAAAATCGTGTAATCACCATTGGCCATCAAGGCCACTGCTCCTCGGGTCGGATAAAGACCAACCCGCAGCCGCGGTTCAGTGATTTTTACCACCGCGGGCAAAAGCGCGGGCAAAGCGGATTCAGGGCCATCAGCCGTCACGGTCAGGGGAATATCAATTTCACTGCCCGGCACAACTACCCCATCGGCTTGGAGTGAAAAACGCGGGCTATAAGTCCCTTTTTTATTTGGCGCTTGTAAGGTAAAACGGAAAAAACCAATTTCCCCAGGCCGAACTGGCTGGCTAACGCGCGTCACTTCATCAGGTGAGAGCCAGGAAATATGCCGAACACCCGAGGCAGCGGCTGCCAGGGCAAAACCCGTTGATCTTAAAGTTTGCGTTTGCCAAACCTGGCGGCCAGTATTCTTAAATCCCAGGGTGATCTCGACCGCCGCGCCTGGATCAGTTTGAATCTCTCCACGAAAAGACCGCAAGAGGAGGTTAGCGCCATAGCCCTCGCTTGTTTCCTGATCAATCGGCCGGACTGGAGCTGCCTCCTGAACCACCAAGGTCGGCTGGCGAGCGGCTAGTTTCTCAACTTTAATTTCAATGGTGAATTTTCCTCCCTCTATCCAGGTCCGGTCTTCCGCCGCCAACCCAAAGGTTTCGCGAAAAATCCCAACCTCGCGGGGGGCCTGAAGTTCAAACTCAAAATAACCAACGCCGCCAGGCGGAACATTCAAATCTTTAAGCAGCGCCGGCTGCTCGGGCCGATACCAAGAACTGCTCTCAAAAATACTTTTCCGATAGTTTGGATCCCGACTGTAGAGCGAGAGAAAATTTTTTCCGCTCGACCGCCAATTAGCCGAGCCGAGATTCTTAAAACCAATCCGATAAGTCGTGACCTCATCCGGAACCAGGGTCAGTTTCTCGGCCGTTCGCAAAAGAAGTTTGGCTTCGTAAGTATTTTTTTCGCGCGTCGCGGCGGCCGCCTCGCGGATCACTAATTTGCTTTCCACAAAAACTTCAGTCGCTCGCAAAGCAAAAGAAAAGATTATCAAAATAAAAAAAGCAACACCAACCGTAAGGAGCACCTCAAACGTTGCCCGCAAGTCCTGACGAACAAGATTGTGGTCCTCCTCTTGCCAAGTCGTCGTTACCTCGGTCAGGGGAGGGGAAAGCATAATTTTTGTTTTTATTTTATAACTTCATTATAGCATTTTTTTTGCTTTTCGTCAATTTTATGCTATCGTGTCCCCCGTATGTCGCTCACCCGGCGAATCGCCCAAAATCTTTTTTTACAAATTGCCGGCAAGATCATCAGCACCCTTCTCGCCTTGATTATTGCCGCCATTATGACTCGTTCCCTTGGCGTGGTTCATTACGGGGAATTCACCATCATCACCTCCTTTCTCCAGTTTTTTGGCATCTTGGCTGATTTTGGTTTGACCATCACGGCCGTAACCATGATCTCGGAACCCGGAGCTGATGAACGACGAATTATGAGTTCACTCCTGGGACTGCGACTTGTTTCCGCTGTTATTTTTTATGGCCTGGCGCCAATCGTGGCTTTTTTCCTGCCCTACCCGACCGAAGTCAAAATCGGTGTGGCAATGGCCAGTTTAGCCTTCCTGGCTATGACTCAAAGTCAAACCCTGATGGGAATTTTTCAAAAATATCTGCGCCTGGGAGAGGCGTCCTTAGCCGAAATTCTGGGACGAATCATTATGTTGATTATAGTAGTGATCGCGGCCTGGCAAAAGACTGGACTCTATGCCGTCATCTGGGCGATGGTGGCGGGCAATGTTGCTCAATTTTTATTTATGCACCTGCGAGCCAGACGAATTATTCCCTTTTCCCTGCAATTTGATCGCCAAATTATCAGAGAAATTATTAAACGAAGTTGGCCGATTGGATTGACCATTGCTTTTAATTTGATTTATCTGCGCGGCGATGTGATTGTCCTCTCTCTTTTTCGCGAAACGAGCGAGGTTGGACTCTATGGCGCGGCCTATAAAGTGATTGATGTCCTGACCGTCTTGCCGATGATGTTCATGGGACTGGTTATGCCCCACCTTGTCCAAAGTTGGATTGAACACCAAGACACCTTCCGCGCCCGACTCCAAAAAATTTTTGATTTTTCCGCCTTGCTCGCCTTGCCCATTGCCGGCGGCGCGCTCATGCTGGGTCGGGAAATTATGAATCTCGTTGCCGGCCGCGAATTTGCCGCTTCAGGCGATTTCCTGAAAATCCTGATTCTGGCTGGGCTGGGGGTGTTTCTCGCCGCCCCCTGGGCTCACGCCCTGCTCGCCATTGGCGCCCAACGCAAAACAATCTTCTGGTTTGGTCTTGACGCACTGCTGGCCGTTCCCGCTTATCTTATTTTGGTGCCGATCTTTGGCGCCCGGGGGGCGGCCTGGATCACTGTCTTTTCGGAAATCTTTATTGGCCTGGCCACTTTTATTTTAATTGTTCGCCTGACTGATTTTAAACTCTCCCTAAAACCGGTCGGCAAAATGCTTTTGGCCACAATTCTGATGATGATCGCTCTCTGGCCCCTCCGAGAATGGCCTGTTCTTTTGACCATTCTGATTGGCGCCTTGGTTTACGGCGGCCTAGTTTTGATCTTACGGGTCATCTCCCGGGAAATGATCCGCGATTTGATCCCAAAAAAAATATGATGGCGCTCCTGATTGCTTTAGTGGCCGCCCTCCTCCCTCTCTATCTAGTTCGGTTTCGAATCGGACCACTGCCTTCAACTGGACTTGAAATTCTCCTCCTCATCACCCTGATGGCGTTTTTTTTAAAACCTCGCAATTTCTCCCTTCTCAAACCTCGCCTCAAACCCTGGTTCGCGCCTCTCTTCCTCTTGCTCACGGCTGGCGTCTTCAGTATTTTGATCGCTCCTAATTCTTGGTCAGCCCTCGGTCTCTGGCGCGCCTACTTGCTCTGGCCGATTCTTTTTTTTCTCGTGATGCTGGCTGTTCTCCAGGATCAGCGTGATCTTGAAAAAATTTTTATTGGTTTCGGCCTTTCCGCGCTCGTTGTCTCACTCTACGCCCTGGGACAAAAAATCACTGGTCTCGGTCTTCCCCTCCCTTGGGCGGCCGAGGGCCGTGTGACCAGTTTTTATCCCTTTCCCAATGCCGTGGGTCTTTTTCTTGGGCCGCTGATTCCCCTCTTTTGCGCCTTGGCCCTCAAATGGTCTTCCGGCCCCAAGGGTGTTAAAATCTTTTTTCTTAGCGCAGCCATCTTTTCGATCCTAGCGATCATCTTTTCGAAAACCGAAGCCGCTTGGATTGGGGTCGCGGCCGGACTATTTTTAATAGGAATCAGTTGGCCGCCCCTTCGTCGGCTGACGCTCGTGCTCGCTAGCCTCGTTTTAATTCTCTTTTTCAGTTTGCCCAACCTCCGCGAACCAGCGCTCGACAAAATACTTTTACGCGATTGGTCTGGACAAGTGCGCCTAGTTCAATGGCGCGAGGCCGCGGCCATGCTCCAAGATCGCCCCTTTCTCGGCGCGGGACTTGCCGCCTATCCCATTGTTTCCCAACCTTATCATCGCGCCGCTTATCTTGAAATTTTCCAATATCCCCACAACCTTATTTTAAATTTTTGGACTGAATTAGGCCTACTCGGTCTTCTAGCTTTTGGTTGGATCATTGTTCAATTCTTCAAGCTCATCATTCAAGCTTGGAAAAAAATAAAAAATCAAAACGCCAATGTTGAACTGGGACTGGCCGCGGCCATGCTCGCTCTTCTCGTTCACGGTCTGGTTGATGTGCCTTATTTTAAAAATGATTTGGCCGTCGAATTTTGGATCCTGATTGCGGCCGTCACCATTCTTTGGAAACCAAGTAGACAAATGGAACCAAAATCATTAGGATAGCCAATAGTTAAACTCCCCAAAAAAGGATGGGATGAATGATGAGGAGGGTTGCGCCGAATGGCAAGGCACCGCTCTCGAAAAGCGGAGCCCCTCACGGGGCTTGCAGGTTCGAATCCTGCACCCTCCGAAGCGAGCCAACTGCTTGGCTCGCGCTAGGATTCGAAAGCCGGAGCGATATTTAATCCACAAATCCAAAAAACAAAATCCGCGCTAACCCGCTCTGACCCACAGCCGGGATAACAACATTCCAACATTCTGCAGAATGTTGGAATGTTGTTGGAACTGGGCGACGCCCTGCGAAGTCTTTCATCATTTCATCAACTGTTCCGTTAAATTCTTGGATTCAAGTTAGATTCTAGAGTCTAACTTGTATAAAAAAGAAAATTTTATTATATCGCCCAAGCCAATTACCTGTTATCTAAAAATTCGTTCTAGTTATTTATTCCCACAGTCGCAGGAATCGTTAATTGACAATCAGCCGCCCTAGCGAGGGGCGATTTTTATTCTGTGCATAAAAACTATCTTCGGACAAAAGAATCCTGTATAATTAAGGAGATTATGCGCGAGAAAACGATCCGAACAGCGGTGATACCAGTGGCGGGATTGGGGACGCGGTTTTTACCAGCGACCAAGGCCCAACCCAAGGAAATGCTGCCGATCGTGGATAAACCGATCATCCAATATATTGTCGAGGAGGCGGTAACCGCGGGGATTAAAAACATTATCTTCGTTACCTCGCACAGTAAACGCGCCATTGAAGATCATTTTGATCGCAACTTTGAACTGGAATATCGCCTCGAACAGCAAAAAAAGAAAAAAGAACTAAAAATGGTGGCGAAAATCGGCCGATTGGCGCGTTTTGCCTTTGTTCGCCAGGCCAAGCCCTTGGGCGATGGCGATGCCCTGCTCGCCGCTCTTCCCTTTCTCCATCACCAGGAACCCGTGGCCGTGCTCTTTGGAGACGATCTAGTGGAGGCGCGAACACCAACGATTGGTCAATTGATGAAAATTTACTCTGATCTTGACGGCGCGGTTATGGCCGTGGCCCGAGTTCCCCGGGCTGATATTTCCAAGTATGGTGTTGTCTCGGGAAAAAAAATAAGCCGGCAGGTGACCAGGGTGGAACAGCTCGTTGAAAAACCATCGCTCCAAGACGCTCCGTCTAATCAAGCCATCATTGGCCGCTACATCATTACCCCAGCCATCATCGAACGGCTCAAACAACTTAAAGAAAAACTAAAAAAAGACCAGGAACTAAGACTGGCCGACGCCCTGACTGATGGTTTAAAAAACGGACTGCCTCTTTATGCGGCTGAAATCCAGGGTGTCTGGCATGATTGCGGATCAAAATTGGGTTTTCTTCTAGCATCCATCGCCCTGGGACTCAAACATCCTGAACTGAAAGACGGGCTGCGCGTTTATCTCGGTCAGCTAAACAAAAAATATGACTAAAAAAATTCTCCCCTTGATTTTCATCTTCCTTTTGACCGCCGGCCTCGGTTGTCAGTTTCAATCCAAAAAAGAACGTGAAGCGACCAAACCCATTGAATTAAATTGGTGGGGGGTTTTTGATGATAGCGACGCCCTGGCCCCGCTGATTGAAGACTACCGAAAGGTTCATCCCAATATCTCGGTCATCTATCGCAAACTGCGCCCGGAAGAATATGAACGGGAGCTCGTTGACGCCTTAGCCGAGGATCGGGGACCGGATATTTTCATGGTTCACAACACGG
>CAZHKL010000015.1:0-13480 GCA_964532695.1 uncultured Gammaproteobacteria bacterium
ATTTTAGCCATTCCTTTGGCGACGGCCCTTTCAGTGGTCGTGCATGATTTAGTCGGAGAGCGGGACAAAATATGACGCGCTTGGCCTCTGATCAGGAAGAGGATGGCGACTCTCGTCTCCGAACCGCGATCAGAAAAGAGGTTCGTCAGGAATTTCAAGCCTCGGCTCGCCGAAAAAAATGGAAGAGCTGTTGGGGCTGTTTTTTATTTTTGGTAGCCGGGTCCATTTTGCTTTTGGGCGGCAGCGGTTGGATCTTGGCTCAAAGCGGATTGAAGAGACTGCCGCTCTTTTCTCAATGGTCCAGACCGCCCGAACCGACCCGCTTCTTGGTCATTCAATCAATTGATTTAGAAAAGGTTTTTGAGGATCAGATCAAGAAAGCGATTCAATCGGCGGCCAGCGGGAAAATACCCGCTTCATTTCTGATCACGATTCGGGAAGAAGAATTAACCGGGTTCTTGGGTCAGACCCTGATCCAGCTTAAACCTCCCGAGTGGGTGATTAATCATCTTCAGATTGTTTTAGAATCCGGGAAAGTGGAGTTATTTGCTGATTTGGCTCGTCAAGGTTGGTCAATTAGAATTTTAGCACGAGGCAAACTTGATCTCATCGATGGTCAGCCGCGCTTTTCCTTCGAGGAAGTCAGATTAGGCCGTTTGCCTCTTCCGTCTGGATTGATCAATTTGGCGCTTAATCAATGGCAGCAGACAAAAATTCCAAAAGCGGCGGTGATCTGGGAAAAGGAGTTCGGCCGCCTCGAGACCCTGACTGTCAAATCGGGTTTGCTGGAGATTGGTCTTGCCACTCGAGGTAATTAGTTTTATGCGTTTTCTCTTTCGTTTGATTCCATTTCTGCTGGGGCTGTTGACTGGTCTGGCTTTTTTCAGTTTAGAATTCGCGCGATCATTTTGGTGGTTGGTTTTTTTGATTTATCCCCTGGTTATTTTTTATGGTTATTTTGAGATTTTAGCGCAGCGGTTTCGGGAACGCGATCTTTGGTACGCGGCCGCGGCCGCGATTTTGGTTGGCGGTTCGGGTCTGGGTTTTTATTTGACCCTGGAGAATCGTTGGGGCCGGCTCTTAATCGCCCTGACCACGACCTTGCTCGTCGGCATTTTTTCCGAACAGTTTTATCGCTGGTTCTATGCGCCGGCGCGTCTTCCGTCTTATACCCTGACCGTTACTGTTGCCCTGCTTGAACTTTTTACTGTTTTTTTTCTCTCCTCCCTAGCGATCAGTTTTCGGATTTTTCTGCGCGCGCCGGTTTGGCTCATCGTGCCTAGCTACATCTTGATCTTGGCCCTGCTTTTGGTGGTCGGGCGGTGGGTCAAGGGGGAAACAAAAAAATTGCTTTTGCCAGCCTTGATTTTTGGTCTGCTTTTTGGTGAACTGTTGTGGGCGATGCTTTTCCTGCCTTCAGGTTTCATGGTCGGCGGGGCGATGCTCACTCTCCTCTGGTATCTGGCTCACGGTCTTTTTCGGGTGACCGAAGCTGGTCTGTCTCTTCGCCGTTCTCTGCCTCGTTATCTAGTGATTGGCGGAATTCTTATTCTTATTTTGATTCTAACAGCCCGTTGGTCGTAGTTATGTCTCGAATGCCTAAAATCTCTCAAGATTTTTTCCGTTCATTGATTCTTATTTTGCTCGTCGGCGGCGCGGCCGGGGTTTTAGGGGCGGTGGCGGCTTGGAGCGCTTTTTTGGCTTACCGCACGGAATTAGTCATTGGCAACACTACTCGTCCTTTAGTGACAATGCGGAGCAAAGAGGAGATAAGTGAAACTAAAATCAGAGAACAACTAGCGGCTGTGCTTGCTTCAATTTGGGTTGATTTTTGGTCAAGACCAAGCGGTCGGGGTCGGCCCTTGGGTGATTATTACCTTCCTCGCGAGGGGGTTGGTCAGGGTTTTGTCCTGACCTCGGACGGTTGGTTATTGACGGTCAAGGGGATGCTGCCGGCCGATCATTCTTCATTGGTGGCTGGTTTGGGCGCGGGTTTGGTTCGACCGACCCGTTTTCTTTTGGACCGAGAGACCGAGGTTGTTTTTTTAAAGGTGTCGGCGGCCAATCTTAAAGCGGCCGAGTTTGGCGATTCAACTCGAGTCTCGGCGGGCGAGGTTTTATATTTGCCAATTTCTCCGGTTGAGTTTCGGAAAGTGGAAGTCAGGCGGCAGGATGAGCTCTTGACTTCTTCTGATGAATTGACCGCGCGCTGGGTTTTCTCTCCGGCCTTGGATCAAGATGTTTTGGGCAGTCCGCTGCTTGACAGCCGGGGCGAGGTGATGGCAATCGTCACAGCCGTTGATCAGGCCGTGCCCATTGATCAAGTGAAGCCGCTTTTGCGCGGTCTGCTGGTTGAAGGAAAACTCTTGCGGCCGGCTTTGGGCGCGCGCGGCACCCTCCTGGCAGGCGCGCGCCTCGCGAGCGGCGGCAGGCAGCGCGGATTTTTGATTGCTTCAGAGCGAGGTCTGAAACGGGGAAGCGCGGCTGAAAAAGCCGATCTCGAGGCCGGGGATGTGATCTTAAAAATTGATGAAACCCTGGTCAACGGCGGGCTGTCGCTGGCCGAACTTTTACTTGCCTGGCGGCCAGGAGATAAGGTAGACTTGCGAATAGCGCGGGAGGGAGAGGAAAAGCTGTTAACTATTATTCTCGGTGAGAGAAACAGCGGTCAAGAGTTATAGAGATTTATGACGCCGATTAATTATTTGGTCGTTATTCGGGAACAGATAAAAAAAATTATCGTCGGCGGTTTGATTGTCGCCTTCGTCAGCGGAGCGCTTTCTTTTTTGCGTCCCTTGGAATATCGTTCGACCATTCGTCTTTTGATTGTCTCCCAGGAGACCTTGGGTCTGGATCCTTATCTGGCCCTGCGGGCTTCCGAGCGAATTGCCGAGAATCTGGCCAGTGTTATCTACACAACTTCTTTTTTTGAAAAGGTTTTGATCAGCGATCCGGCCATTGATCAATCTTACTTTAATCCTCGGGAAGAAAAAAAACGTCGGCAGTGGACGCGCTTGGTTTCGACCGAGATCAGTCGAGGCGGCAGTCTCCTCTCGCTCGCGGCTTATCATCGCGATCGGGCTCAAGCCGAACGTTTGATCATGGCCATTGGTCAGGTCATTCAAAATGAAGGCTGGACTTATGTCGCGGGCGGCAATTTAAGCATTAAGGTGGTTGATAATCCGCTGACTAGCCGCTATCCCGCGCGGCCAAATGTTCCGGCCAATTTTTTGACGGGTTTGGTTTTGGGAATGATGGCCGGGGCGACTTGGTTTTCTTGGCGCGCTCGCCAGCAAAGACAAAATTACAGCCGCGGTTTTTTGCACGAAATTTAATTTTCAACCTTCTTTTCCGTTTGAGGATTTTGCCAGCTTAAGTAGTCGCAGGCTGGCCAGCGGTTGCAGCCCCAAAAACGTCGGCCACGTTTTGAGCGACGTTCGGCCACTTCGCCCTCCAGGCACTTCGGGCATTTTTGACCAATGAGTTTCAAGAGCGGTTTCATGGTTTTGCATTCGGGATAGCGCGAACAAGAAAGAAAAGCTCCAAAGCGGCCATGTTTAACCTGCATCGCCGCTCCGCAGGTCTCGCATTTTTCTTCGGTTTTTTCCTCGGGTAAAATTTCACCGCTCGAGCTGATGCTTTTTCGGCCGCGGCAAGCGGGAAAGCCGGTGCAGGCTAGAAATTTTCCAAAACGACTGATTTTGACGATCATGGGCTGGCCGCAAAGATCGCATTTTTCTTCAGATGGCTTTTCGGTTAATTCTGATTTGATCAAGAGGGCCTGTTTTTGATCGAGATTCGCTTTGAAAGGATCGTAAAACTCGCGGATCACCGGCGGCCACTCTTTTGTTCCGTTGGCAATGTCATCCAGCTCCTCTTCCAGTTTGGCCGTGAATTGGTAATCCACAATCATGGGAAAATGGGCGACTAAAAGATCAGTGACCACCAGAGCAATGTCCGTGGGTTTGAGTCGTCGCCCTTCTATTCGTTCCACATAGTTGCGTTCAAGCAGGGTGGCAATGGTTGGGGCGTAGGTTGAGGGTCGGCCAATGCCGTTCTCTTCCATAATCTTAACGAGCGAGGCGTCAGAATAGCGGGACGGCGGTTCAGTGAAGTGCTGTTCTGGTCGAATCTCTTTGGCTAAAACTTTTTCATTTTCGTCCAGGGCCGGCAAGTCGCCGGTTCGTTCTATTTCCGGCCAAACGGCCAAAAAACCATCAACCACGAGACGTGAGCCGGCGGCCCGAAAGACATATTTTTCCGCGCCGAGAATATCCGCGCTCGTGGTCTCAAATTCAGCGTCTAACATTTGGCAGGCCAAGGCTCGGCGCCAGATGAGATCATAAAGTTTGAACTGGTTGGATTCAAGATATTTTTTAATTGAATCAGGATGATAGGCCGGAGAGGTTGGCCGAATGGCCTCGTGTGCTTCTTGGGCCAAGCGGCTTTTGGTTCGGTAAAAACGGGGTTGGCTGGGGAGGGCGCGTTCACCAAATCTTTGTTTAATTTCTGTCCGCGCTTCAGCGATAAATTGCTCCGAAAGATTGACCGAATCAGTGCGCATGTAAGTGATTAAGCCGGCCTGACCTTCTTCGCCCAGGGCCACGCCCTCGTAAAGTTGTTGAGCGATCAGCATGGTTTGTTTGGCCGAGAATCCCAATTTGCGGTTGGCTTCTTGTTGCATGGTCGAGGTGATAAAAGGCGGAGCCGGACTGCGATGAGTGGTTTTTTTGGCGACGCCCGTCACCGTAAAGGTCGCTCCCTTGAGCGCCTCAACAATTTTTTTGGCTTCAACCTCGGTTTTTAAAGAGAATTTTTCCAGCTGTGTTCCGTTAATTTTAATCAACTTGGCCGCGAATTCTTCTTTTGTTTCTTTGGTAAAAGTTCCCTCAATAGTCCAGTATTCTTCAACCTGGAAGGCTAGGATTTCCCGTTCTCGCTCAACAATAAAACGGAGGGCCACGGATTGAACGCGGCCGGCCGAGAGTCCCTTGGCGACCTTGGCCCAAAGCAGGGGCGAGAGTTCATAACCTACCAGGCGATCGAGAATCCGTCGCGCCTGTTGGGCGTCAACCAGATGTAGGTCAATCTCTCGCGGTGATCCAAGGGCTTGAGCGATGGCCTCTTTGGTTATTTCATGAAAGGCGATCCGTTCGATTTTTTTTTGGGTAAATTCCGCGCCTAGTTCTTTGGCGAAAATTTCTTTGAGATGCCAGGAGATGGCCTCGCCTTCACGATCTTCGTCAGTGGCAAAAATAATGGTTTGGGCCTGGGCCGCGTTTTTCCTCAGACTGGTCACGGTTTTACGCGCGCTGGTCGGGATGACATAACGCGGGGTAAAATTATTTGCTGGATCAACCCCCATTTGACCCTTGGGCAGATCGCGGACATGGCCAAATGAGGACTTGACCAGAAAACCGCGTCCCAGAAATTTGGCAATGGTTTTGGCTTTGGTCGGTGATTCAACAATGACGAGTTTCATAGACGAAGGAAATGAAGCGCGTCAATTTCGCGCACCAATCCTTTTATTTCCATGAGCGATAGTGTAGCCGATAGAGTGGCGATGTCAAGTTTAGTCCGCCGGGCGAGCGCGTCCAGGGGAAGAACCTCCGCCCCAAGATTCTGCCAGATTAATGTCTCCTCGGTGGTGAGAATTGGCGGCTTTTTTTTGACGGGTTTGATGGACAACGCGTCTAGTATATCATGAGCGCTTTGGACCAGACAGGCGCCGTGTTTGAGCAACCAATGCGGACCAAAGGAATTAGGACTGGTGATTGGCCCGGGCACGGCAAAGACCTCTCGACCTTCTTCCAGGGCAAAACGGGCAGTGATCAGCGAACCCGAACCCTTTCGCGCCTCGATGACGACCGTACCCAGGCTTAAACCAGCAATAATTCGATTTCGAGCTGGAAAATGCATTTTTAAGGGAGGGGTGAGAGGCGGATATTCAGAAATAATTGCTCCGTTGTTTTTAATAATTTTTTGGGCTAGGCCGCGATGGATGGACGGATAAAGACAGGTCTCATCAAGTCCAGAACCAAGCACAGCGACAGTGATCCCCTGGGCCTCGAGAGCGGCCTCGTGAGCCAAACCATCAATGCCAAAGGCCAGGCCGCTGACAATCACGAGACCGGCTTGAGCTAACTCTTTGGTTATTTCCCAGGTCATAGCTTGACCATAGGGCGAAGGTAGGCGCGTGCCGACCACAGCCAGATATTGGGTCTCGGGCGGCGGTAATTGGCCGCGCCAGTAAAGATAAGGAGGCGGGTTATGGATTTTTCCAAGAAGACCGGGATATTGGGCGCTTTCAAGATTGATTTGCTTGATCGCGTTTGACATATTAATCAAAATTTGATATAAGAGTGAGGTTGGAAAGGGGGATCAATGCCGTCAAAAAGAGGAGAGCGTCGGCCGCGAATCCAGTATCTGATCGTGGATCAGGAGGAGTTCAGGCGGCAGTTGGAGGAGAACAACTGGCGACGATTGCGTGGTCGGCCATCAGGGAGACTGGGGCATGAAGGTCGTCTCCTGCGGGAAAAGGCTACGATTGGCGGCCCGGTTTGGGCCTACAGTGCGAAACAGGCCGTGGCCTTTGTCATGATCCAGAAGCGAGGCTACTCGTTGGGTGATGTCTATGGACGTTTTGTGGCCATTCCCCGCGACCATTGGCGCAGACTGGTTGCTTCGGCCACGATAAGGCTGGGTGACTTAAACCCAGCTGACCCAATTGACGAGATGCTCGCTCGCCCCGCGGTCCGGGCCGCGATGGAAGAGAACCTGGTTCGTCCCCAGCAACTTTCTTTGCGCCTCCGAAGCTAACCACCTTTTTGGCCCTCTCACGGGCCATTTTTTTATTTAAATCAAAGCTAGGCTCTGGCGTTGGATAAAAAACAGACTTCTGCCGGTGAGTGTCAGGCGCATCTCTTGCGAGAATGTCTCCCTTACGAGAGTTTCCTGAACTTATGGGCATTCGACGGATAGAAGGGCTAACCGATCGTCTGCGCCACTCAACCGGCAGAAGTCTGCGCCATTTTGAGCATAGATTCTGCCTGCAAATTTTTCTTTATTCTCTGATTAAACCGTAACATTCAAAAAAAAGGTTGTCAAGTTTTTTGATTATAAAGACTCATTGCCTTAGACAGACCTTCTTGAATGATTAAAACAATGGCCGCCGCCGCCCGAGTTAATTGGGGTTCGAGTTTATTGACTTCCGCGGCTGTGAATTTTTCTAGGACAAACCGCTCGGCTCTCTTGACGCGATTCTGGGGAGCAATGCCCAGACGGACCCGAATAAAATCCGGGCCTATCGCTTGAATGATTGATTCAACGCCTTGATGTCCGGCCGACGAGCCGCCTTGTTTCAGTCTCAAGGCGCCGAGGGGTAAATCAAGATCATCATGTATCACCAGGATGTCACTTGGTTGGATTTTGTAGAATTTCATGAGCCAGCTTGCCGCTTCTCCGGATTTGTTCATAAAGGTTTGCGGCCGCGCCAGAATTATTTTTTCTTTCTCTATCTTGGTTTCAATGATTTCTGCTCCTGATTTTTTTTTCAGACGCCATTCCTCGACTTCAGATTGTTTTTGGAGAAATTTTTCCAAAACCAAAAAGCCGGCATTATGTCGGGTTTTTTCATATTCCGGGCTGGGATTGCCTAAACCGATAATTAATTTCATATTTTTGGCCGAACTGATTTAGCGGTGATCAGAATCGGGGTGCCGGAAAAATCAAATTTTTCCCGCAAGCGATTTTCAAGGAAACGCAAGTAGGACGGGTGAAGAGTTTCTCGCCGGCCGCGCACCGCCACCTCAAAGGTCGGCGGTTCGGTCCCGATTTGTTTGAAACTATAGAGATAAGGATGAGCCAGGCCCCGGCCGCGACTCGGCCGATGAGCGCGGATGACTTGGCGAAAAAATTGATCCAGGACGCCAGGATCAATTTCCTGCTTGCGTCTTTCCTGAATCTGACGAATCAAGGGGAAAAGCTGGTGGGTGTGCTGACCTGATTTGGCCGAGACAAAAATGATCGGAGCCCAATGAGCAAAAGGAAAGAGATCCTTGAGCCAGCGGGCGACTTCCGCGGCCAGGTCTGGTTTTTTGTCCGGTACCAGGTCCCATTTGTTGCCAACCAGGATGAGACCCCGAGTTTTCTCCAGCGCCAGACCAACTAAATTACGGTCTTCGGCTGATATTTGTTGAGTCAGATCAAGCACGAGGAGGACGAGATCAGCCCGGGCCAAGGCGACGAGACTTTTTCTCACCCCGACTGCTTCAAGACTTGAACCTAATTTTAGTTTACGGCGAATTCCCGCCGTGTCAATGAGAAGATAGAAATGATCATCAAGACGGATCAATGTGTCTTGGGGTTCGCGGGTGGTATGGGCGATTTCGCTGACCAGGGCTCGCGGCGCGCCGACCAGAGCATTGAGCAGTGATGATTTGCCCACATTGGGTTTACCAATGATCGCCACCTTAATTGGTTTTAATTCTTCTTCCAAGGTTGGCGGCAGTCGGTTGATTTCCTTGAGTTTCCTCAAGGCCGCGTCAAGCAGATCGCCCACCCCCAAGCCCGTGACCGCGGAAATCGGATAAAGCTCGCCCAAGCCCAGGGCCAGCCAATTTTTCTTCCGTTGTGTTTCTTGTCGAATAGTTTCTTTTTCTGCTTTATTGCCGACCAGGATCACTGGCCGTTGTTCCAACCGGAGGAATTTAGCCAACTCGCGATCTTGGCTCGTCAGGCCAACTTTCAAATCAATTAAAAATAAAACAAGATCAGCTTGACTGATGACCTTTTTCGCCTCGCGACTAATGTCTGACGCCAAGACATCGCCTGACCGTTTGTCCAGTCCGCCGGTATCAATCACCGTGAACATCCGACCGCACCAGATTGCCTCGCTATAATTAGGTGAACGGGTAGTTCCGGGTAGATTTGAGACCAAGGCCCGGGCCTCTTCAATCAGACGATTAAAAAGCGTTGATTTGCCAACATTGGTCCGGCCGACAATGGCCAGGGTTGGTTTTTGAATGATAATTGGTTTATTCATTGTCCAGGCCCAGGATGATCAAAAAATCAGGCGCTGGGGCGGCATTGGCTTGGGGTCTGTTTTCTTGATTTGCGGATTCAGAAGAAAATGAATTATTGCTCGGCGCCCCGGCCAAGATTTCCGCTTTTAGGATCGCGCGCAGTCTTTCCAATTCTTCGCGATGGCGACCGTCGGTTAGATCATAGATTATTGTTCGGGAATAGGTGCGCTCGGGCGCATTGCCATAGGCCACGACGCGAAAACCTTCTCGGGCCAAGCGATCAGCCTGACGGGCGGCGAGTCCGCTAATCGAGGTTCCATTTTGGATCTCGATTCGCGGCGGAGACGCGGCTCGGCGCGCGGCCGGCTGATCAAAGATCTGGCGCACCAGTTGACGGACCATTTCCCAATCATTATTTTTAGGCAGGAGCAGATAGGCGCCGTCAAGACCAACCGTAGCCGTGAGAACTCCAATCGGGCTGTCATCCAAAACTCGGGTGATGATATTTTCCGTCTGCCAAGTATTGGCCAGGCGGGCCAGGGTTAATAACTCCCAGGGGGAAAAATTCATTCGGATATGATTTTCAAGAGCCTGCGCCACCGCGCTGATTTTGGCCGGGGAACGAAGGGTGCCCAAAGACAAAATTCGTTCTTTGATCGCGCTCAGAATTTTTTGTTGACGGGCCGCTCGGGCAAAATCTGAACCCTCGCCATTTGTGCCATGACGTGAGCGAGCGAATTCTAAGGCTCGCGTCCCGTCAAAGTGCTGCCAGCCCTTCCGAAAGGAGACAGTGTTCACCTCGCCATTTTCGCCGGTGGGAAAGGCTGAATCAATAAAATCGCGCTCGACATAAACATCCAGGCCGCCCAAATCATCAATCAATTTTCGAAAGCCGCCAAAATCAATCCGGAGATAGTATTGAATCGGCAGATTCAGAAGATCCTGCAGGGTGGCGCGGGTCAGTTCAGCGCCCGCGCCCGCGGCTTTTTCTTCCCCAAAAGCATTGGCGCTGTTGATTTTCGACCAACCACGCCCGGGAATGGGCGCCGCCAGATCGCGCGGAATGGAGATCATTGCCACCTGACCGGTTGAGGGTTTAATCGAGGCTAGGATAATTGTGTCGGTTAGATAAGGACCTTCATGTTTTGCTCCGCCCATGCCTAAAAGCAGGATATTGACCCGATCATCATCTTGGCCAATCAAGGATCGGTCAGCGCTTCTGATCAGCTGACGGACGCGCGAAAGCAGGGGAATCTGGGTTAGGCTTTCCAAAAGTCTGTTTTCGGAAATGATATTAGTTGAAAGGAGGGCGCCAAAGAGACCAATCATTAGGGTCAGACCGGCAAAAAGTTTCAAGAAAAAAAATAATCTCCTCTTTTTGGGATCTTCCGGCGGGCCTAAAAAATTGACTTCTAAACGCATAATTCTCTTAAAATTGTACCACTGATCCCGGAAAATGAGAAGTCCGGCTGGTTGATTAATTAAATTGAAAGCAGTATGCTTGAGGCAAGATAATGGGCGCTTAGCTCAGCCGGTTAGAGCGTACGGTTCACATCCGTAAGGTCGGAGGTTCGATCCCTCCAGCGCCCAAATGTTGAATGTTGATGTTGATGACTTGATTTAATTAAATAATCCTATGAAAGAATTTAGATCAAATCCTGAAATACCTCGCGAACAACCAGCCATTGAACCGGAAATTGTCTACCGCGCGCTGGATCGCGGGAAAGAAAAAGATTTATTGACCGAATTTACTCCGGAACAACAAGAGGAGATAAGACAAAAGCAACAAATGCTTTCTTCGCTCGCGTATTTTATCGGCAAAGATTTTCGAATTCCGGTGGAGCTTAATGAACCCGGAGCCGGTTGGCACTGGGATTTTCAGGAAAATATCATCCGAATCGACCCCAAAGACCTTTTGGAAAAACCAATGGATTATTTGCGTTTTGTGATTTCGCATGAGGGCGGTCACCGAAGAATTTCAAGAACTGATTTTATTCCCTTGGAAGAGTGGAAGCAACCGGGTTTTTCTTTCATGATGAACGTCATCGAGGACCCGCGAGACAACAACTTCGTGGCGGAAAGCTACCCAAGGTTCGGCGAGCAAATGGGCCTAGCGTATCAAGAAGATTTGGATTTTGAAGCGAAAGCGAAACAAAAGGCTGATCAAAGATTAGGTTATCGCCCGCGCTTTATGCAGGCCGGTTTTGAATACATCAAGCAATGGTTTAGGGAAACAGAAGGAAAAGATTTTGAATTACCCAAAGATTTGTCGGATGATGTGAAGGCGGCCGTCGCGGCAACCCTGGAATCTGCTCGGGATTCATGGTGGAGATATCCTTCTCGTCAAGAAGCTGACAACGGAGGCAAGATAGGCAAGAAAAGAGTTGATGGAGAGACGATAATTAAAGAGTACGCAAGAACCTCCTATGAAATCAATCGCGATGAGGTTTGGCCGGAATTCAAAAAACTGGTGGAAGCCGATATGGAAGATCAAAAAACGCAAGAGTTGCTCAAAGATATGCAGCTCGAACAAGAGGGCGGCGAACAAGGCCCCGCAGGAGAGAAAGCCCCCAGTGGGGTAAACTTGCCACAAGATTTGAAAGACAAACTGACGCCTGAAGAACAGCAAGCTCTTGAAGGCGCGATTCAAAAAGCTATCGAAGACGCGCAAAAAGAAAAAGAACAAGCCGAAGCGCAAGCCCAAAAAGGCAAGGGCGAGAAAGAAGAAGGGGCAGAGGGCGCTCCGCAACCATCTGAAACCGAGGTTTCAGCAGGCAAGCCCGTTGATTTAAGAACATTGTCGGAAGGGTTAAAACAAAAAATAAAGGAATACCTCGAATCATTGCCGGAAGATCAGCAAAAAGAAGTCACCGAAAAAGCGCGGGCCGCGTTCAAAGAATTTGAGGATGCCCTTAATGAAGGATTGCAAGGAAAATTGTCGGATAATCCCGAAAAGAAAGCCGAGCGAGAAGAATCGGCTAAAGCAGTTGAGAAAGAAGGAGAAGAAGAGAAAAAAGGGAAAACATGGCGGGAACAGGAAAAGGAGCGCGAAAATGAAGCAAGAGAAAGGCGCAAACGAATGGAGGCGATATTTGAAGAAGAAGAAAAAGACCAATATCATAACGCGTTGGAAAAGGTTTCCGATTTAGTTGACGCGCTTACGGCCGACTTGCGCGATGTCTTTGTCAAGCGAAAAATAGAAAAATATGAAACCGGCTATCGTTCCGGAAGGCGGTGGAATATCCGCCAGCGAATCCGTGAAAAGGTCGCCGATATTCCGCTTTTCAAAACCGAAGCGCGAGAGCAAAAAGAGAGCGAAAGCGAAGAAATGGATTATGCCGTTACCTTGCTTGTTGATTTGTCGGGATCAATGCGAAATGGTGGAAAAATTCAGGAAGCCTTTAAATCCGCGGTTGTGCTTGCCGAGACGCTTAATAACCTTGGTATTCAATTTGAGATAGTCGGATTTCAGGATATTTTGCTGGAATTCAAGTCATTTGAAGAAAATTTAGACGAGCTGATGCGCGAAAAATTGAATCAAATGATTTTGGAAGTTTATGGCAGTAATCCAGAAGGCCATAACAATCCTAATGACAACGACGACGGCGTGGCTCTGTTGGAAGCGTCAAAACATTTGGCCGACCAAACAGCTAAGAACAAATTTTTGATTGTGCTTTCTGACGGAATCCCGGAAACCAGTTACAAAGACAGAGGACAGCTTGATCATGAACTCCATGAAGCAGTAGCGGAAATTACCGCCAACACCAATCAGAAACTTATCGGTCTCGGCCTGAACTCCAAGGCGGTCGCCAGATATTACGAAAACAATATTTCTGGCATCACCACCGAGGAAATGGTAGAAACCTTGGGCGAACTTTTGCGCGGGGTCATTGAAAAATATTAAGAAATATGATAAATTTCATTCAAGAATCTAAACTCATCAATTCTATGCCAATTCAACTTCAAGAAAAAATAGAACAACTTCTCGCAACCACAACCGCCTTGGGCAAGGTCGGGCTTTTAATCGCGGAAAACGAAAAGAGCTGCAAGACGGCTTTTGAACAGGCGCGCGAACAGCTTCTCAACAATAACTACAAAGAATGCTCTGATTATCTGGAGATTATGGACATTCTGTCCGAGGGCAAAGACAAGCTCTTTTACATTGAGCGCGGAGAAAAGCTGGATGGACTGGTTTTGGAGATTATTGCTGAATTTGAAGCGGGAATGGTCAGCCTAGCTGACCGGAAACATAACACTGGGCTTAAAACAGCCGCTTGGAATCCAACAAAGACATCTTTAATTGTCATCATGAGCCGCGAACAAATAGAAGCAAGCTACCCTCGGCTTTTTGAATACATCAATTTTACGCAATCAATATGAGAAAAAGGGGACATAACCCTTTAATTCTTTCTAACTTCTAACAGGGTATGAGAGGCCCAGAACAAAAATTTGAGGCT
>CAZHKL010000016.1:0-6729 GCA_964532695.1 uncultured Gammaproteobacteria bacterium
CTCTAGAGAAATTCGCTGTCAGCGCTCGCCCCATCACTGGGCGGCAGCGAAACAACATCAGGCGCAGTTGCATCTGGTGACAGACCATCAGCCAGACCAGCGTCAGGCAGAGAATCATCTCCATCTGAAGTTGGCGCCGTGACTGACAAACTGCAACCAGAATCGCCATTGGAAACAGGCGCTGGGGTCAGAGTCTGACCATTCCAAGTCACTAGAGTTTCGCCGTGAGGAATTCCAGCCGCGCCATCTCCCAAACATGACCAGGAGACAAGCTCGCCCTGAACATACTCCACGGAAAACTCAAGTGATTGACCAGGCAAGAGCTTGACCAGACAAGTGATTGAGCTCTCGCCCGAAGTCAGACAAACATCAGCTTGCCAGACTCCTGCCACCCCATCTGAACCAATCAATCGGTAAGAAAAGCTGATGGAATCAGCTGTCTCACCTTCAGGCACGGTCCAGGTGATAATGGCGTCATTGTCTGGCCCGACTGGCCCGTCAACCCCTGTGGTTGCATCAGGCAAGCTGCTGTCTGGAACATTGACGCTCGCGTCTGGAAAAGGGGCATCAACCTCAAAAGGGGCATCAGCCTCGATTCCAGCATCAGGCGCCGCCTGTTGCGCATCAGGTTCTGGAGCGCCAGCATCAGGCGCGGACAGAGCCGCGTCTGGCTCCACCCCTGCGTCAGGTTCTGGTTGTTCATCAGGCGGCGGACAACCCACCACCCCGCAGACCTCGCAAGCCTGGCCGCAGCAATCCCCAAAGACAAGGCAATAGGGATCGCAGAAGCAAACTGGCACGCCGTTCTGATCCACTTCACCTACCCCGCCGCAGTCATTCGGCTCGCAGCAGGGCAAATCAGAGCCGTCGCAGTCCTGGTCAATGCCGTCCCAGCAAACCTCGGCCGCGCCAGGAAAAGCCAAGGGATCAGCATCATCACAATCACCATCCAGGCTGACTGTGCCAGTCTGACGAACACAGCTCAAGACAATGGCCAGGGTATTGCCCCAACCATCATCATCGCTGTCAACGAAGAAGGTGGGAACCTCTTCGTCAACCTCGCCATCACAGTCATCATCCACGCTGTTGCCGCAAAGATCTGGCGCCGCGGGGTTGACCGTGGCCACCTGGTCATTGCAGTCATCAGCGTTCTCAACCAGACCAGGAACAGTGAGACAGGCAGTGAGCGCCAGCTCTGGATTTCCAAACCCATCGCTATCCGCGTCAACATAGAGATGGAGCAAAACTCCATCATCTACTTCGCCATCACAATCATTATCCGCGTTATCGCAGACTTCTGATTGCGGTGTTACTGCTCCAGCGCAGACCATCTCGCCTTCCTGGCAGACAGTCTCACCCGAGGCGCAAGTTCCCTCGCAAACCAGATTAGCCGCGACAACATCGCAGCCAACCATATCCGCGGGGTAACAAGGAACTGGGGTCTCGCTCTCCCCATCCTCGGTCATTGCGCAGTCATTGTCCTGGCCATCGCAAAGATCCAGGACAGCCGGATTGATTTCCGCGTCATTGTCATCGCAGTCATCACCCGGACATCCATCCTCACCCGAGAAAAAGCCGTCGTCATCAGCGTCAAGATACTGAAAGTAGCACTGACCCTGGACGCAGACCGCGCTGGCCGCGCAAAGCGGCAAAGCGCAATCCTCGGCCTTCTCGCACTTCTCTGCCGGACCGTCGGGAGGCAGAGCATCAGGCTCTTCCTGGTCTGGACGTTGATCAGGAACAGCCGCGTCCGACTGCTCCTCTTCGCCGCCACGCGAGCGAGTGCAGGCGGCAACAGACCACGCCATGAGGACTAACATGAACTTCTGCATCACAACCTCCCTTCCCGCATGCGCGGGTTCAAAACCGCACATGCGTTGTGCGGGCTGTTTTTGCTTCATTTGACTTCAAAAGACCGAACAGCCAACCTTAGCATAACTGCTTATTTTAGTCAAGCTACTATGCAATTAACATTCAAGGGTGACACTTCTCTGGTCTAGGCCTGCCACTGCTCAGCTGTGGAATAGGCTTGCCACAGCTGAGCGGTGGGGATGTTTACTAAACAGTTCCAATTTGAATTAAAAAAATCTCCAAGAAACCAAGCGGTTTCTTGGAGAGAGAAGCTATGGAAAGAGCCAGGCAATGCCAGCCACATAGGCCAGGGAAAAGATCTGACCAGGTCTGATCCAACCCAGGCTCGGGCCAGCAAAGAGACGAAGTTCTGATGTCCTTGGGACGCGGAACAGGATGTTTGGCGCCAAACCAAACTCGATTTCTTTGGCGCCGGCTGACTCGAGGTCAACAAAGTGCGCGTGGGCTTCAAGGCCCCAGCCCCAAACCCCGCCACCTGTCAGGTAACGGACTGGCAGAGCCAAGCGCAAGCCCCAACGGTTTTCTTCATCAGCCGAGAGAAGCGCGGCCTGGGCCCCCACCTCAAATCCTCCAGAGGGATGCCAGACCAGACCCAAGCCTGGCGCCACAGCCAAGTAGGCATCCACTCGAGGGATGACGAAAAGTCCACGAATGCCCACGACCGTGAACGGCAGCTCAAGATGAAGACATGAACCACTAGTCCCTTCTTCTGCCTGACCACTGGTCTGTTCTGACTCACGTCTTGATGCCCGAAGGCGTATCTCTTCTTGTTTTCTCTGGGGGTAGAGGCGTGGATCCTCGAAAAGATCAGTCGGCACGAGACAGGCCTCGTCCAAGCCGTCCACCTTTCCATCTTGATCATTGTCCAGTTGATCAGCGCATTGGGTATAACGATCAGGCAGGTCAGCTTCATCACTGTCCTGGCTATTCCGACAACCCCGATCAATCAAGTCTGTCCAGCCATCCCGGTCATTGTCCAGCCCATCCTCACATTGAGCTTTGGATTGGCTTGCTGGCTGACTTGCTGCTGGCTGCGCCTGGGCTTGATTACCCAGCGCGAGAAAAAGAACAGCGGTCCAGAGGCTAATGCCTTTGACTTGATTCATTGCTTTCCTCCTGGTTGCGCAAAAAGACCTTTTCTCTGGTTCTTCGCACAGTAGCACTGTTGGGGCGATTTGTCAATCGCTTGTAGGCCTGCCACTGCTTAGCGGTGGAATAGGCTTGCCACAGCTGAGCGGTGGGGGGTGTTTACTAAACAGTTCCAATTTGAATTAAAAAATCTCCAAGAAACCAAGCGGTTTCTTGGAGAGAGAAGCTATGGAAAGAGCCAGCTCACGCTTGTCACAAAGCCGTGAGCAAGGGCATTCCATCGTTCTGGCTCAACCCAACCCGCGCCATAGCCAATTGAGGCGCGGAAACTGTCCCAGCGACGAGAGTCCCCGCGCCAGCAAAGAGATGGCACAAAACCGATTTCCGTGGCTTTGGAACCAGTCTCTTTGAGGTCAATGAAATGCGCGTGGGCCTCAAGACCCAAACCCCACTGCGCCCGCAGAAAAACTCGACCAAGTCCAGCCAGGCGCAGACCCTGCCAATTGTTCTCTCCGGCCAGATAGAGCCCAACTTGCGCTGAAAGCTCAAAATCTAGGGAGAGATTTCCAGTTAGACCCAGAGCCGGACTGGGCGCAATGAAAGGCACATCGATCCGGGACTTGGGAGCAAAGAAACCAGCCCAGACCAAGCCCAGTTCAAAGTTGAGAACATCAGCCTCGAAGGCCCTGACCAACCCAGACCTTGGCCGGTCTTGAGTCAAACTAGGAGTCGCAGGTGGCGCTGGAGCAGCTGCTGCTGGTGCTTGGCCCATTGGCGCGATAACTGGAGCTTCTGATTCAGAGGCAGTGTCGGGTGTAGGACATTGCTGATCATTGCCGTCTATCTTTCCATCCTTATCATTGTCCTTCTCATCCGAGCACTGGGTTGTTCTTTGCGTATTTTCGTCATTCAGCTCATCCTTCCCCTGGGCTGACTCGCACCCACGATCATCTGGATAATCAATCCAGCCATCGCCATCATTGTCTACCTTGTCATTACAGGGGCTGGAGGGCGGACCGCAGGGCGAGGCTTCTCCGGGCTGAAGACACCAATCAAAATCAGTCATCGAACAGTGAGAGTGGACCTTGGTCACATGGAACTTGGCGCGAGACTGGGCATCGCGAGCATCCTCGCAGTCGCAACGCGTCTGAACAGTCGCATCAGCGCGCCATCTTCCTCCACTCTGTTCGCACTTCTGCTGGGGGGTCGTCTGGGCCTGGGCCTGGACCAGGCTGGCCCTGAAAACTGAAACATACACGACCACGATCGAAAAAAACCTCCAAGAAGTCATAATGACCTCCCTTTCTGGCCATTTGATGGCTCAAAAGACCTAAGTTCAGCCCCTTAACACTTTGGCAGCCGATTCAGAAGGCGAGGAGGAGACGCCTAGAATCAGTACCAAAGTGTCAAAGGGCTCAACTTTTGACAGCCAACCTTAACATAATGCCCTAAAACTGTCAAGCAAAAAACCCGCCTTCTCTAGCGAGAAAACGGGTCGATTTCTGGTTAGCGAGGAGTGAGCTCGATGGGCGACTCTGCTCCTCTATCTGTTCTCTCTTCCGTGCCACCATCTGTTGGCACTGCTTCCGCCTGGGAAGCGACAACTGCCTCAATTTGCCTGGACAACTTCTGTTGGGCCCTTCCAGTTGAATCCAACCGCTCGCTAAAATCAGCGAGCCTGCCCCGCAAATCATCAATCTCTGTGCCTTGGTTTTCAAAGCGGCGATTGATGGTGTCTAACTTGGGCAGGCGGCCCATCAGTTGCTCGACTGCCTTTTCAGTCCCCCTAATTTTCGGAGCAATCGACTGATGATAGTATTCATTCAGTCGATCATTGCCCAGAAAAGCCATAAAGCTCAAGACAGCCGCAATCATCGCGACTCCCAGGATGATCCCAAGAAGCCAGGATGGGAGACGGTCCTCAAACCTAAGACGTTGCTGAACCGGCAACTGGGGCTGAACAAACCGAGGAACTGAATCGGCCGCGCGACGTTGCATCTCGGCCAGGAGTTCAACTCGGCGCGCCTCAATCGAGCGTCGAGCCAATCTGACGCCCTTCACTATGATTCGACGAGGCCGAGGGATTGAACGCGCGGCCTGGCCAGGTTGAGACGACGCGGTCTGATCAACCGCGCCCCGACCGTCTACATCAAGACCCACTTCCTCGGCCCCAAGAACCTGCGAGTCCGAGACATCAAGCGTGTCTCGAGGTGATCGCGGTTGATTGGCGCCGACAAACCCCGCGCCGCGCACTTGGTCGGCCACGGCCCGCCAAGCCTGCGTGTCAGTCATCCGAGGACCCTGATCCTTTTCATCAGCCATGATTTTTTCTCCTTGAAAGACCGTTGTCTTAACTTAGCATAAATAGTAAAAAAGGTCAAGGTCAGATATAATTAAACTGGGATATGAATCTCTCCACTGAAGAAATCATTGCCCAAGAACGCGCCACCCTGGAAAAAGCCAAAGATCAGCAACCTGAACTTTTTATCCGCGAGCCAATTATTGATGGACCCCGCGAACTGCGCTTCGCCGGCATTGAACTGGCCGCCTGGCCCAAGGTGATGGGCTACATTCGCTATTGGCCGCAGGATTTTATTGTTGAAGAAATTGGCTTGGATAAAAAAATAAGTGTCATTGAGCCAGAGGACATCCCCTCCCGATTGCCAGCCTCCGAGGAAAAAACTGTTTATGCTGATCTGATCAAGGCCGGTATTCCAACTGGAGAAGCAAAAAACCGACTCGCTCGAGCGCTCGGAATTGAAGAAAAATTTATTGGCCTGGCCGGAATTAAGGATGCCCAGGCCCTGACCAGCCAACGAGTCAGTTTCCGCGGGGCGGCCATTTCCCAACTCCAAACCTTAAAAATCCCCAATCTCGTTCTGACTCGTCTGGCTCCGGGCCAGGGCGCGATCCAGATTGGCGACCTGGCCGCCAATCGTTTTACCATCATCCTGCGCCTGGCCGAATCAATCAATCTCAACCAACTCCAAACTCAACTTCAAGCTCAAGAAAAAAAAGGCTTTTTTAATTTTTACGGTTTGCAAAGATTTGGCACCCGCCTGCGCTCCCATTACCTTGGTCTCTTGCTTTTGCGGGGCGAGTATGAACATTGTCTCGAATCCTTTCTCTTTGATTCTGGACCGCGCGAATTGCCTTTTTTCAAACAACAACGGGAGGCGGCGCGCTCCCTCTGGCCGGATTGGGAGAAAATCAGTGAAATCTATCAGACCTGTCCGCACACCTTTCAGTATGAACTCAAGGTCTTGGCCGCGTTGATCAAAGAGACAGACCTGATTGAGGCGCTTAAAACTATTCCCGAACAAATCAAACTTTGGGTCTATGCCTATATGAGTTTTCTGGTGAATCGCCGACTTTCCCGCGGCGCCTCTGGCGAACCGCTTCCCGCGAGCATCTCTCTGCCTCTCTCTCCAAACGAAAAAGATCGTGAACCATACCGCGCCTGGTTAGAGGCTGATGATGTTAAAAACGAAAATTTCCGCGGTCTGACCCGAGCCCTGCCTTTTATCCGTTTAGCCAACCGGTCGCTTGAGACAAAAATCAAACCGGCGCAAATCCGACTGGCCGCTTGTCCGCCCGTTGGCCTGGCGTTGATGTTCACCTTGCCTAAGGGCGCCTATGCCACAACTTTTTTGCTGAACTTCTTTCTCTTGGCTTGGGGCCAGCCCAGGCCGGAATGGGTAAAATCTGATGAAATTGACGCGAAAAAACTTTTTAACACTGGTTCCCTGGAAAAAATCAAACCTTAT
Source organism: uncultured Gammaproteobacteria bacterium (assembly GCA_964532695.1). Taxonomy (GTDB): domain Bacteria; phylum Patescibacteriota; class Patescibacteriia; order CAZHKL01; family CAZHKL01; genus CAZHKL01. The sequence continues at coordinate 6,729 of CAZHKL010000016.1, forward strand.
C
>CAZHKL010000016.1:6739-9644 GCA_964532695.1 uncultured Gammaproteobacteria bacterium
CCTAAAACCAATTGATGTTGGGACTCGAAGCGACGAATCGCAATAAAATTGTCCTGGGAAAAACAACACCCCGACGCGCTCGATCAGCGCGCCGGGGTCAGAAGCCGTTCTATTCTTCCCATGGTCTCGGAACATACTGGAAATTGCTATCCATCTCCAGTGTGTTCCGGGGATGATGTCTGGGATCATGCGGCGCATTGCAGTTAATCGTATCAACGCGCTGCATCTCGCCTTCTCCACCTGCTGGTGGCGGGCGCTGATTTACCCACACATGTACGAACCCCATCGGGGTTCGGAAAAGAAATCTCTCAATGGCGTCAACGACCTCGTCGTCCGCCTCAATCGTTTCCGAGTCACTGCCCGGCTCAAACTTGAGCCAGATCGTCGCCCGATTCTCGCCAGGATAGGCCTGCCAAAAGCATTCTTGGCAGACATAGCCCAGCTCCTTGACCAAGCTGTAGACCAGCCTGGTCAACCTGACTTCGGGCAAATTATTGACCACTTGAAAACCCGAGTCAGGCCTGGCGCGCACCGGAGCGAGTCCGCGCTCCTCCATCTCTTTCTGGTGTCTCGCCCGGATTCGCGCGTCATCGCGCTTTTTTTCCGGGATCTGACAGAGCAAGTCACGGAAAAGAGCCGCGACCACCTTGATCTTGATGATGACCGCCACCGGCTTTTGCCGATAAATCGTCTCAAGATCCAAAACCTCCTCCTTTCAGGACTAAAAAATATACCACAAAATTCACTTTTTGTCAATCATCTATACAGTTAATGTCAAACGGGAGTTAAAATGTCATACTTCTAGGGAAGTTAAAATGTCATACTTTGGTCGAGGTTCAGCTTCGATCTAAATAAAAAAACCTCCCTCAATAGTGAACCTATTTGAGAGAGGAAGGGCTAGAGACTCAAGGAGGCGCGCACAGCCCGGAGCAGACTGGGCCAGTCTTGAACTCGGACGACCCGCGAGACTACTTCCGGGTATGCGGCCGCTTCCTCTTCTGAAGGACAAAAGAGGAAGAGGTGGGGAATGACACCCAGCATGGGCTGGAGTATTTCCGCCCGGTTGTCCGCGAAAAAGGTCAGGCCCAATCTCGCGCCAATGCCTGCCTTTTGAGACCGCTCCTCGCAGAAGTGGAGGTTGGTTTCCGGAATCCCAGTTTCCTCAAAGAAACGAAAGGCAAAAAGCCCTTTCGTAACGGCTTGAGGTTCAGACCTTTTCTTGGAGATGAGGAAGACTGATTCCGTTCCCAAGAGTTCAACCAACGCCCGCATGCCCTGAAGAGCGCCCTCGACGAGCCTGCGCTTCAAAACGCCAGTCTCATGAAATGAGGCGCCGGTTCGAAACTCTTCTTCCAGGATCACACCGCCGACATCACTGCCAAATCGTTTCCCGAGCATTCCTACCCCCTTTTCCGACTCTTCTTCTAGCTAGACCGTCAATCTAGCGGCTTCGGGATCACTCTCGAGAATAGCGGCCTTGGTCGCCCGCAGTCTTTCCCGCACGCTCTGGTCAATCTCCCTGACAAAGGTCAGGAAGCGACTCTGGGGAAGAACTTCATTGTGGGGGACAATCGGCACGCCGCGGGTGGTCTCGTATTCGAAGATGCGCTGCAGAAGCACTGACCATTGGCCATCGCGGTCAAGGATGAAAATCCCCTTGGCCCCAACCTTGGCCGCGTAACCGTCAGAAACCGCGTTGCTGCCAATGACCACGGTCCGCGAAAGAGAGATTCCCGCCTTCCGGCTGACTATTTCCCAGAACCTTGGCCGTTGCTTTTCAACGCCTTCCACCTCCTCTCGGGTCATAAAACTTTCAAAACAGTCAGCAGTCTTTTGGGCCTGGCGATTGGCAATGATCCGCTCCACTCTCGCGCGCTGCTGGGTCGTGACCATGATCAGCCGCGCGTCGAGCCCGCCTGGATCAACAATCCAGCGCACGAGTTGCTCGATGTCCGGCCAGATCAAGTAACGATTCAGTTGAGCCTCGCCGTGATGGTGGCGAAACATCGCCTCGGCGCATTCACGGGTCGCGAATCGCGAGGGAAAGGCGCTGGTTTCAGCCAGCAGACGAAGGGCGCGCAGATTAGATCGAATCATATACTCCTCGTGGGAGATTTCTTGCCCCTCGCGCTCAAACGGTTCGCGAATCCGAGCCTCCATTCGCACCTGCCAAAGAAGCAGCGGATCAGGATAGAATCGTTCGTCCTGCGTCTCGGTGTAATCAGCCAGCACCTGCGCCCAAACCTTGCGGTTTTCATCCGGCGAAAGCCGGGCGTCGGCCGCTTCGATTTCAAAGAAACAATTCATGCCGTCCATCAGGACGGCAAACCGGTCGTCCCGATGAATGGACATTTTCTCTCTCCTGGTGACGCCTCCCGGAATTAGGAGACATCCTCACCCTAACTTATTTCCTTCAAACCGTCAAGGTGATTTGACAGTCTGGCTTTTTTCTTTCTAAGATAGTCTATATCTATGGAGGTCAATCCCAAAAATCTCCTGGAACTTGTCTCGGCTTATATTCCCCCAGATCAGCAAGGTGAAATCATTCGCGCGTTTGAGTTTGCCAAAAAACAACACGCCGGCCAGATGCGAAAAAACGGCGAACCTTATATTACTCATACCCTGGCCACGGCCGAAAGATTGGCCCTTTGGCGCCTGCCGGCCAATCTAATCATCGTCGGACTTCTGCATGATGTGGTCGAGGACACGGGCTGCGATCTCAATCAGCTCGAACAAGAATTTGGGCCAGAGGTCGCTCAACTGGTTGAAGCCGAAACCAAACTCCGTTTTCTTAAATATCAAGGCGTGGAACGTTACGCCGAAAATCTGCGCAAATTTTTTCTAACCATTGCCAAGGATGTGCGCGTCCTCTTTGTTAAATTTGCTGATCGAGCCCACAACCTCG
>CAZHKL010000016.1:9654-12568 GCA_964532695.1 uncultured Gammaproteobacteria bacterium
CGACCCAAAAACAGCACCGCATTGCTCTTGAATCTCTGCAGATCTACGCGCCGATTGCCGGCCGGCTGGGGATGGGAGAAATCAAGGCCCAACTCGAAGACCTGTCTTTTCCTTATGTCTATCCTGAAGAATTCAAATGGCTAATGGAATTAGTCAAGGAAAAATATAAGACCAAGGAAGAGGCCCTAAAAAAAGTCCAGAAACAAGTGGAAGAAGAACTTAAAAAATTAAAAATCAATTGCGAACGAATCTACGGCCGAACCAAGCACCTCTTTAGTCTTTACCGCAAGCTCCTCAAATACAATCGCGATCTCTCGCGGATCTATGATCTGGTGGCCATTCGCATTATTGTCCCGACCGTGGCTGATTGTTACGCCGTGCTGGGGGCGATCCACAGCCGTTACTCGCCGCTCAAGGGCCGGATCAAGGATTATATTGCCGCGCCCAAACCGAATGGCTATCAATCCCTTCACACCTCGGTTTTCTCGGATCAAGGCGAGGTGGTGGAATTTCAAATCCGCACGCCGGAGATGCATCAAGAAGCCGAATACGGCATTGCCGCTCATTGGCGCTATGTTGAATCCGGAAAAAGGGTTCCGCCCACCTCGCGGCGGATGCGCTGGATGCAGGAACTGGCCAAAATCCAAAAAGAGATTGAGGACCGGCGCACCTTTTTAGAGACCCTCGAAGAATTAAAAATTGATCTTTTTCAAAACCGCATTTTTATTTTTACCCCCAAGGGCGATGTCATTGATCTGCCGGAAAATTCCACGCCCATTGATTTTGCCTATGCCATTCACACCGATATCGGCAATCAATGCATCGGCGTCAAAATCAACGGCGAGGTCGCTCCCTTGGATCAAAAAATCCAATCCGGCGACATCGTTGAAATCCTGGTGGATAAAAAAAGAAAGGGGCCAAACCCCGATTGGTTAAAATCAGTCAAGACCAGAAACGCCCGAAATAAAATCAAGACGCATTCCCGCCGCACCCTGGGAGGTTGGATCAGCGCCCTCTTGCCCGGCAAATTAAAGAAAACCTAGCCCCCGAGCAAGCGATCAAGAATTTTCTTTAGATCTTCATCCGAATAAAATTCAATCGTAATCGCGCCGCGCGGACCATGCCGACTGACGATGACCCGAGTCTCGAGCTTCTCGCGCAACCTGGCCTCGGCCGCTTCCAGGTTGGGGTCTCTGGTCACTCGTCGCCGCGCTGTTTTTCGCTCAATGTCTCTGGTCGTCAACTTCTCGCCGCGCATCAGTTGGTCAAAGGTTTGCTGTCGCTCTTCCGTGGCTAAAGAAAGGAGCGCGCGGGCTGAAGCATAAGCCACTTGGCCGGCGGCCACAGCCTGTTGAATGTCAGCCGGTAAATCCAAAAGACGAATGGTATTGGAGATGACCGAACGATGTCGTCCAACCCGACGAGCAATCTCCTCGTGGGTCAGGTAAAAATCCTGGGAAAGCGCGCGAAAGGCCTTGGCCTCTTCAATCGGATTCAAATTTTGCCGCTGAAGATTCTCAATCAAAGAGAGCTCAAGCTTGGTCTGTTCAGTGGCCGCTCGAACCACAACCGGCACGGTCTTGAGACCCAGGCGACGGGCCGCGCGCAGACGCCGTTCGCCGGCAATCAATTCATAACCATCCCCCGCTTTCATCACCACCAGCGGCTGAAGAATGCCATGGGCCTCAATCGAGGCGCAGAGACCGGCTAATTCTTCTTCTCGAAACTCCTGCCGCGGCTGACGCGGATTTGGTTTAATCGCCTCGACAGGGATTTCCAAGGCAATTTCTGATCCTCCTCCCAAGGGAGACGGGCCAGGTGTTTTCTTGGGGATGAGAGCGTCCAGGCCCTTACCCAGACCAAGCGGCCGATTCATAGGATGGTAAATTAGAAAATTCTTCAACTGACGGCGCCTCGAGACGGTCAATTAACTCGCGGGCCAAACGTTCATAAGCCCGAGCGCCGCGACTCGACGGATCAAACTGGAGAATGCTTCGACCAAAGCTTGGCGCCTCGGCCAAACGAACACTGCGCGGAATCACGGAACGAAAAACCCCTGCTGGAAAATGTTTATAAAGTTCTTCCAAAACCTCCTGGGAAAGAGTCAGCCGGGAATCAAAGAGGGTCAGAATCACGCCCAGCACCCGAATCTCTGGCCGCAGATGTTCGCGCACCAAATCAATCGTGGCTGTTAATTGCCCCAATCCCTCGAGGGCGTAATATTCCGCCTGCACGGGAATCAAAACATAGTCAGCGCCGACCAGACCATTGATCGTCAACAAACCGAGTGAGGGCGGATTATCAATCAAAATGACATCATAATTATTTCGAACCTCGAGCAGGGCGTCTCGGAGACGAAATTCCCGATCAGGAACATTGACCAATTCAATCCCAGCGCCAGCTAAGGCTTGGGTCGCTGGAACCAGAGAGAGCCCTTCTTCAGAGGTCGGCACGACCACCTCGCTAATTCGCGTCGCGCCGAGTAAAACTTCATAGACCCCTGAACCGACTTGCTGATAATCAATTCCCAAACCAACCGTGGCATTGGCCTGGGGATCCAAATCAATCAATAACACAAATTTACCAAGCGCGGCCAGATAAGCGCCCAAATTCATGGCTGTGGTTGTCTTCCCCACCCCGCCTTTTTGATTAACAATGGCAATGATATGAGCCATAATAAACCCATTATATCAATTTCCTTAACCATTGACCAGGGATTAATTTTAAGCTATAATCTGGCCAGATTAAGGGCGAGTGGTGAAATGGCAGACACGTAGGACTCAAAATCCTATGGCCGCAAGGTCGTGAGGGTTCGACTCCCTCCTCGCCCACCAAAAAACAGAGCAGCTGCTCTGTTTTTTGGTGCGTTTGTTTGACGAAATCCGAATCTTTTTTGAGCGGAACTGATGGCGCG
>CAZHKL010000017.1:0-6366 GCA_964532695.1 uncultured Gammaproteobacteria bacterium
GAATGCATGAGGAAGTGAACTGCTTCACTTCCGAAAGCATGAAGGCGGGTGGCACTATGTTCGCTTGCGAACCGTGACACCCTGGAACGCGACCGAGCGAGCGGAAGCGAGCGAGAGTTGTGACCGAATCCTGGCGAGGGCAAGATGCACCGCTAGCTCAACTGGCAGAGCAAGGGCCTCTTAAGCCCGAGGTTCTGGGTTCGATTCCCAGGCGGTGCACACTTTAGAAAAAGGCAAGGTTTCGCTTGCGGCCTCGCCTTGCTCGGCCGCTCGCTCGTCAGATCCGCCAAGAGCGGTTTTTTTTGTGTATTAATTACGGTTATTTTTGGCCATTTTTAGCTAGAACTATTGACAAAAGTCATAAAATTTGCTACATTGTCTTAGTTAGAATTGAGTAGAGTATATTTTGGGAATTACCAAGAATTGCGCTCTAAATCTGGAATGATCATTGAAAAGATAAGACGAGTCGCTTCCTTCCTTGTACCTCTTATGCGGGTAGCGCCTTGGATATCAACTTTTTGGTATTCAGCGCGCTATTCGCTGTGAGTGGCGACCAAGCCGCGGTTATGCGGCAATTTACGCTCAAAAACGTAAGGGGGAATCGCAATGAAAAGATTCAGTCAGTCTCTGTTCACGGTCGTCGCTATGCTGGTTTTCGCCAGCATGGCCCTCGCGCAGACCTCGCAGACCTACACTGTCGGTCAGGCGCGGGACATCCTCTCCCACCCGAACAAGTTCGTCCAGGCCTGCGAGGCGATGCGCAAGTCGTCGGACATGCAGGATCACTTCGTCAAGCCGGAGCACATCGCTCGGCAGCTGCTCGACCTCGTGCAGGCCGACCAGAACTTCCTGCGGAAAGTCTACACCATGTACGTCACAAAGATCGTCGGCTGGGACGCGTTCATCGCCAGTAATGCAATCAAGCGAATGAAGCCTGGCGACGACGCCTATTTCAAGCAGATCTTCGAACAGATCTTCGAGAGGGGTAGCGAGGGCTATCACATCAAGACCGAGGCACTTCGCAAGATCAATGACTTGGTCTACGTCAAGAAGGCGATCACCGAGGATGCCAAGGTCGATAAGAAAGCCACCAACCACGGCGCCGACTTCCTGTTGGTGAGGGGCGAAGAGCTGTATAAGACGGATCCAGAGTTCGTGGATGCGCTCGCCGAGAACGCGACGAACACCTTTGTCCGAGACGCGGCAATCAACGCGACTTCCAACAGAGCAATCCTGCAGAAGTACGCCAACCTCAAGGACATTGACCAGTATCATTATGAGCCGGGCAGCAAAGCGGCGCATCAGGCCTTTAGCAACAGCTTCTACCAGCGCACGGCCGCGCAACGGCTGCTCACTCTCGACAAGAAGTAACGCTCGTCTTTTTCAACCCAAGCCCGCTGCGGAACGTCAACAACGAACTCTCCGCAGTGGGCTTCTTTTTTTAAATAAACAAAAGAATTTGCCGCCGAAGTAGTAAATTTTGACCCCCTTTCTTGAAAAATTTACTACAATGAGTTATGATTGACTCATTAGTAAATCCGAAAGATATTATCAAAATCTGAATTCTGAATTATGAATGACGGAAAAAATTTTGGTCGAACTTCTAATGTGGTGAAGTTTTCGCGAAAATTTTTTATGTATTATGTCCGAAAATGAAGGATCTTCTCAATCTGAATTAACAAAACTAGAACGCTACTCATTAGAAAAAGTGACGATTGAAGCATTGATGTCAGTAAAAGAGATGCCCGGTCGAATGAAAGAGTTTTCCTGGCCGCTTGAATTACAAGGAAGGGGTTTAACAAACGAAAAAGAAAAGTCGATGCTGATTCGTTTTCCTCAAGGCGATATTTTTTTATCGTTCGTCACCACCATCCACGAGTTGGGGCATTTACGACAGGAAGAACTTAACCCCGCGCTTAAAAAGGAGGAACAAACACCTGGAAATCTTCTCGAACAAGAGCAAGACGCGTGGGATCGAGGATGGCGACGTTTTCGGCAAGCAAATCCAGATCTAGCTACTTCTTTGGACGCAAGATTTCAAAATTATCAACAACAAGGGAAGTTGGAGGATTTTGATTCTTTTGAAGACCTATATCAGTGGGTGCGTGAAAATGCATTGCGAATGGTTGAGGCGCAGCGGATTCTTTTTGACGAAGGAGGCGAGGAAGTATCGCCAGCCGACGAGAAAAGATTTGATCAGCTCGCGGACGAATTGGAAAAAGCTGACATCCGAAAGTTTCTTGAACATTATAATGCTAATCGTGTTGGCGAAATGGTTGATGAGCAAGAAATGCGGCAATTTATCAGACGTACCGTTGAGTTTGTGATTGGTGAATAATAGATCCATGAAATTGCTTGTCGTTTATTACAGTCTCCTTAGGGTTAGACTGTTTTTTGTGGATAAGTCACGAATTTGTCCAAAATAAGCCAACTTGACAAAGAATATAAAATAGTTTATTACTAGCTATGTCTCTTTTTACCATTTTGTCCGAAGAGACCATTCAAAATCCCGGATAACGGGATTACCCGCTAAGAAATAATCTATTTCATGAGAGTGGGTTTCTTTTTCTTCGGCTTAACAGACCTCCTTTACCCGCTAGATTGGGTCTTGGGGATCAAGGCCTCAAAATTTAAGGTTTTTTAGCTATCCCTTCAGGAAAAAGGGCCTTTTTTGGTTCGCTAATTTTTATGTCTCTTTCTGATCAAACAGCCACCCCGGAACATGAGCGCCATTATTTTACTCCGCTTCGGGATGCGGCGCCCTTGCCCGACTTAATTGAGGTGCAAAAAAATTCTTATCAATGGTTTCTTGAGACCGGCATCCGCGAACTTTTTGACGAAATTTCTCCGATCCGCGATTTTATTGGCCGCGATTTGGAATTGTACTTTCTGGATTACTATCTCGATGAGCCTAAGTTTGATGAGAGCACTTCGCGCGCCAAAAATATTACCCTGGAGGCGCCGCTGCGCGTGATGACTCGTCTTCTCAATAAAAGAACTGGTGACGCTCGCGAACAAGAAATTTATTTGGGCGATCTGCCGGTGATGACTGACCGCGGCACCTTTGTGATCAATGGTATTGAAAGAGTAATCGTCTCCCAGCTGGTGCGTTCGGCTGGCGCTTTTTTTACTTCTGAAGTCTATCGCGGCCGACGTTATTATGGCGCCAAGATAATTCCCAACCGCGGCGCTTGGTTGGAATTTGAAACCGACACCGCCAATGTGATCTGGGTCAAAATTGACCGCAAACGGAAGGTGGCGGTGACCTCGCTCTTGCGCGCTTTTGGTTATGCCGCGGATGAAGAAATCTTAGAACTTTTTCACGAGATTGAGACGCATCCTCATATTCGTTATCTGCAGAATACCCTGGCCAAGGATGCGGCCCACAATACCGATGAGGGCTTGATCGAGGTCTACAAGAGAATTCGGCCCGGTGATTTGGCCACGGCTGACAATGCCCGTTCCCTGATTTACGCCATGTTTTTTAATTTCGACCGCTATGATCTGGGTTCGGTTGGTCGTTATAAATTCAATCAGCGCTTTGCCCTGGCCGGTGATCGCGAGACCGTGGCTCGCGAAGAAAATCGCATTTTGAAAAAAGAAGATTTGGTTCATATCATCCGCGAGATTATTCGCCTCAACATCACTCAAGATGAACCAGATGATGTTGATCATTTGGGCAATCGCCGGGTGCGAGCGATTGGCGAACTGGTTCAGAACCGTTTTCGAGTGGGCTTGGCGCGAATGGAGCGCATTATCAAAGACCGAATGTCCACTCAAGATCTAGCCTCGCTCACGCCTTCAAAACTCATCAATGCTCGGCCCGTGATTGGCGCGGTGCGCGAATTTTTTATGTCCAGTCAACTCTCCCAGTTTATGGATCAAACCAATCCCCTAGCTGAACTTGAACACAAACGTCGTCTTTCCGCCATGGGACCAGGCGGGCTCTCTCGCGAGCGGGCTGGTTTTGATGTTCGCGATGTTCACCCGACTCACTATGGCCGCATCTGTCCAATTGCCACTCCCGAGGGTCCAAATATTGGTTTGGTCGGTCACTTGGCCAGTTACACCCGCATCAATGAATATGGTTTTTTGGAAACACCTTATCGTTGCGTAGTCAAAGAGGCTGATGGTCGTCGCCGAGTGACCAATGAGATTGTCTACTTAAATGCTTTTCAGGAAGAAAAAACCGTCACCACGGCCGCCACCACCTTGATTGATGAACAAGGTTATTTTATCAAGCCCCGGGCCGAGGTGCGTTTTCATGGCGAACCTTCGGTAACCGACTCTAGTGAAATTGAATATATGGATGTTTCTTCTCGTCAGATTATCTCGATCGGCACCTCGCTGATTCCTTTTTTGGAACATGATGACGCCATTCGGGCTTTGATGGGCACGAATATGCAGCGGCAAGCTGTGCCCTGCATCAAGGCCGACGCTCCGCTGGTCGGCACGGGAGTAGAGGCGCGGGCCGCGCGTGATTCCGGACATGTGGTAATCTCGCCGGTTGATGGAGTGGTCACCGCTCTCCAGGGCGATGCCTTGGAAATTACGGACGACCAAGGCGCGCCTCATCATCTTGAATTGCTCAAATTTAAACGTTCCAATGCCTCGACTTGTCTTAATCAGCAGCCAATCGTGGGAAAAAATGAACGGGTCCGGCAGGGTCAAGTGGTGGCCGATGGAGCCGCGGTTGATCACGGTGAACTAGCCTTGGGCCAAAATCTTTTAGTGGCCTTTATGACTTGGGAGGGTTATAACTATGAAGACGCGATTATTCTTTCTGAACGGCTGGTGCATGATGATCGTTTCACCTCGATCCATATTGAGCATTATCCAATTGATGTTCGTGACACCAAACTGGGTCCGGAAGTGGTCACAAGCGACATTCCCAACATCAGTGAGGAAAAATTAAAAAATTTGGATGAAGAGGGTATTGTGCGCTTGGGCGCCGAGGTCAGCAGCGGCGATATTTTGGTCGGGAAAATCACCCCCAAGGGCGAGACTGAACTTTCAGCCGAGGAAAAACTTCTGCGGGCCATTTTTGGCGAAAAGGCGCGTGATGTTCGCGATTCTTCACTCTATTTGGAACAAGGCGAACACGGCAAGGTGGTGGATGTTAAGATTTTCAGTCGGGACGCGGGCGATAAATTGCCGCCCGGGGTCATCAAAACCATCCAGGTCTCGGTAGCGGATTTGCGCAAGATTCAGGCGGGAGACAAATTAGCTGGCCGCCACGGCAACAAGGGCGTGATTTCAAAAATTGTGCCCCTTGAGGACATGCCCTTTTTGTCCGACGGCACGCCGATTGACATTATTCTCACTCCCCTGGGCGTGGTTAGTCGAATGAATCTGGGGCAAATTTTGGAAACTCATTTAGGTTTGGCGGCCAAGACCCTGGATTATCGCGCGGTCACCCCGGTTTTTGACGGTGTGCCTGAAGCCGTGATTTGTTCTGAACTCGAACGGGCTGGTTTCCCCCGATCCGGACAACTGACTCTTTATGACGGACGAAGCGGCGAATCCTTTGATCATCCGGTCACGGTTGGCTATATCTACATCCTGAAACTTAATCACATGGTTGAAGACAAAATTCATCAACGCTCTATTGGTCCTTATTCTTTGATTACTCAACAGCCCTTGGGCGGTAAGGCTCAATTCGGCGGTCAACGGTTTGGCGAAATGGAGGTTTGGGCGCTGGAGGCTTACGGCGCGGCCCACACCTTGCAGGAAATTTTAACCATTAAATCCGATGATGTTTCCGGCCGATCCAAGGCCTATGAATCCATTATTAAAGGTGAGGCAATTCGTAAACACAATATCCCGGAATCATTTCATGTTTTGGTTCGCGAACTCAAGGGGCTCTGTCTTGATGTTGAGCTTTTAAAAGAGGGCCGGCGCGTGGATCTTTTAGGCAAAGAGGATAAACGTCTAAAAAAATAATCAGTCTTATGCCCTTTGAACCTCAAGGTGAAACAATGAAGATCACTGATTTTGACGCGATTCGTCTGCGACTCGCTTCGCCCGAAGTGACCCGCGGTTGGTCTTACGGCGAGGTCGCTAAACCCGAGACGATTAATTATCGCACCCAAAAACCAGAAAAATCAGGCCTTTTTGCCGAGGAGATTTTCGGACCTTCCAAGGATTGGGAATGTTACTGCGGCAAATATAAAAAGATCCGATATAAGGGTCTGATTTGCGACAAATGCGGCGTGGAAGTGACGCACTCAATCGTCCGACGCGAACGGATGGGCCATATTGAGCTGGCCGCGCCTGTCGCTCATATTTGGTTTTTACGCTCCGTCCCTTCAAAGATTGGCACCGTGCTTGATCTTTCAATTCAAAATCTGGAAAAGGTCATTTATT
>CAZHKL010000017.1:6376-12094 GCA_964532695.1 uncultured Gammaproteobacteria bacterium
CCAATTTTATCGTGACGGAGGTTAATGAAGAAGCCAAGAAAACAGCGCTTGAAGAACTCCGCGGCGAATACAAATCCAAACGGAAAATGATTGAAGCAGAATACACGCGCGATCTGGACCGTGCTCGAACCCGTTTGGGCAGCGAGGCGGCGGCCTTGGACAAGGAAATGAATCATCTTTTTGCGGAAAAGGAACGCAAACTCAAGGCCTTGGAAGAGGATTTTGCGGCTACGGATCGCGAACTCAAGGAATTGCGGGTGATGAAAATTCTCTCGGAAATGCAGTATCATGATCTTTCCCTTAAGTACGGCCATGTTTTTGACGCGAGTATTGGCGCGGAAGCGATTCGCGAACTGTTGGTTAAGATTGACCTCAAGGCGATCCAGACCCAGCTCGAAGCTGAACGAAAAGAAGCCAGCGGCGCGCGTCTTGATCGTCTGGTTCGACGTCTCAAACTTCTCCGTTCTTTGGAATTAAATCGCATTCGGCCCGAGTGGATGATTTTGACGGTCGTCCCGGTGATCCCGCCTGATCTCCGACCTATGGTTCCGCTGGATGGCGGTCGTTTTGCCACTTCGGATTTGAATGATCTTTATCGCCGAGTGATTAATCGCAATAATCGTCTGCGGCGACTTCAAGAATTGCGCGCGCCCGAGGTCATTGTCCGTAATGAAAAGCGCATGCTCCAAGAAGCGGCTGACGCCTTGATTGACAATTCGGCGCGTCACTCCAAAACCGTGATCGCCGCCACGGGCAAAAAGCGCCAACTTAAATCCTTGGCTGATATTTTAAAGGGCAAGCAGGGTCGTTTCCGTCAGAATCTTTTGGGCAAAAGAATTGATTATTCCGGCCGCTCGGTGATTGTTGTCGGTCCGGAATTAAAACTGCATCAATGCGGTCTGCCTAAAAAGATGGCTCTTGAGCTTTTTAAACCCTTTGTCATTGCTGAATTGATTAAACGGGAGCTGGTCCATAATATTCGTTCAGCCAATCGTTTTCTGGAGTCTGATCAACCCGAGGTTTGGGATATCTTGGAAGAGATTACCCGGAAATCGCTCGTGCTCCTGAATCGCGCGCCAACGCTTCACCGTTTGGGCATCCAAGCCTTTCAGCCCCTCTTGATTGAGGGCCGGGCTATTCAGATTCATCCCTTTGTTTGTCCGGCTTTTAATGCTGATTTTGATGGCGACCAAATGGCGGTTCATGTGCCCTTGACATCTGAAGCGCGAGCCGAGGCAGAGGAATTAATGCTTTCCACTCATAATCTCCTTAAGCCGGCGACCGGTCAACCCGTGGCTCGGCCAGACAAAGATGTGGCTTGGGGGTGTTTTTATCTGACCATGATGACGGAGAAAAAAGAGGGGCAAAATCTCAAGTCTTTCCCAACAATGACTGACGCTCTTTATGCCTTTGAAACCAAACAGATTGGCCTTCAGGAACCGATCCGTCTCCGTCTGGGGTCTGAAAACGGGCTTTTGACCGAGACCACAGTTGGTCGTCTGCTGGTCAATTCGGTTTTCCCCCCATCCTTGCCGATGATGAATGAAACTTTAACTATTAAGAAGTTAGGTGAGTTGACCCGTCTTTGTCTTGAGATGAGTGGCCAGGAACGCACGGCTGCTTTTTTGGATGAAATTAAGGCCCTTGGTTTTAAGTACATTACTAAATCCGGCTACTCTTGGGCTATGGCCGATCTGCCGGAGCTTGAAGCCAAACGTGAGTTGGTGGTCGAGGGTGATCGTCGCGTCCGTGAGGTCGAAGAACAGTACGCGCAAGGCCTATTGACGGCTAATGAGCGTCATACCCAAATTATTAAAATTTGGACCGAGATTAAGGATCAGGTTGTTAGATTGTCAAAAGAAGCTTTGCCTAAAAATGGGCCGGTTTACACCATGATTGAATCCGGGGCTCGCGGTTCATTGGCCCAACTCGTGCAGATGGTGGGGATGAAGGGATTGGTCACTAATCCGGCCGGCGATGTCATTGAGTTGCCGGTCAAGGGCAGCTTCAAAGAAGGTTTTGATGTTCTGGAGTTTTTTATTTCCACTCATGGCACTCGCAAGGGCTTGTCCGACACGGCTTTGCGCACGGCCAATGCTGGGTATCTGACGCGCCGCCTGGTAGATGTGGCCCAAGATGTGGTCGTGATGACCGAGGATTGCGGTGACGAGACAGGAGTGGTTATCACCAAACAAGAATCAGAGGATATTGGCGAACCATTGCTCACCCGAATTTTGGGCCGCTATACTCTTTCACCAATTAAAGATGGCCGGCGCACGATTGTTAAGGCCGGCGGCCTGATCACCGAGAAGGAAGTTGAGGAATTGGCTAAGATCAATTTGAATGAGGTTCACCTTCGTTCAGTTATGACCTGTCATCTTTACAAGGGTGTTTGTCAAAAATGTTATGGCTATGATTTGGCTTATAATCAACCCGTCAAGTTGGGCACGGCCGTGGGCATTATTGCCGCTCAATCAATTGGCGAGCCAGGCACCCAACTCACGATGCGCACCTTTCACACTGGCGGAGTGGCAGGCGTGGACATTACCCAGGGTTTGCCGCGAGTCGAAGAACTTTTTGAGGCTCGGCCGCCCAAACATCGAGCGATTATGACGGAAGTATCGGGGATAGCGACCATTGAACAGATGGAACGGGTGATTGAATCGCCCACTGGGAAAAAGATTTTGGACACTCAACCCGGACAGAAAATTATCCGCGTCACTTATCAGGAGCCAGCGGCCGATGCTCATCCTGAAGAAAAGAAAAATGCGCTTCCGGTGACGGAAATGGCCGAGATGGTTGATAAGGTGAGGGAATATATTATCCCGCCTGGTTTGTCCCTTCTGGTGAAAAATGGACAAGGGGTTGAAGCGGGCGACGCCTTGACTGAAGGCGATCTTGATCTCCAGCAACTTTATCTTCAGAAGGGCAAGCTCGCGGTTCAAAGATATCTCTTGCGCGAGGTTCAATTTATTTACGCCTCCCAAGGCCAGAAACTAAACAATAAACATATTGAAATTATTATCAAACAGATGTTCTCGCGGGTCTATGTGCGTGAGGTGGGTGAGACTGATCTTCTGCCGGGCGAGATCGTGGAAAGAGCGCGCTTTTTGGAAGAAAATGAACGAGTGGGGAAAAACAACGGCCAATTAGCCGAGGTAGATGAACTCTTTTTAGGCATCTCTCGCGTGGCGCTGACCACGGAGAGTTTTCTTTCCGCCGCTTCTTTCCAAGAGACAGCGCGGGTGCTTATTAATGCCGCCGTCACTGGCAAGTCTGATCGCCTGGAAGGTCTGAAGGAAAATGTGATTATCGGCCGTCTGATTCCGGCTGGTTCTGGTTTCCGAGTCGAAGCCAAACCTCAACCCGAATAAAAATAGGCTGGTCAAAGCTAAAAGTTTCGGCCAAAAAGTCAAAAAGTATGTCTCGCCATTCTAAGTGGTCAAAGATTAAGCATCAAAAGGCCGGCGCGGATGCGAAGCGGGGCGCGGTTTTTACCAAATTGACCCGGATGATTACGGTAGCGGCGCGGGAAAGGGGCCCTGATCCGACCACTAATTCTAAATTGAGATTGGCAATGGAGGCGGCGCGCGAGGCTAATATGCCCAAGGAAAATATTGAACGGGCGATTAGTCGCGCCGTGGCGCGGGAGAGCGGGAGCGAACTTTTTGAAGTAACCTATGAAGCCTTTGGCCCTGGCGGCGTTAGTCTGATTATTGAGGCGGTTACGGATAATAAAAATCGGACCCTGAACAATCTCAAACTGATTTTAGGAAAACATGGCGGCACCCTGGCTGGTCCAGGAGCGGTTTCTTGGCAATTTGAACGTCGCGGCGAGTGGATTCCTAAAAATACCATTCGAGTGGCTGATGATCAGACCCGGGTGGAACTCGACACGCTTCTGGCGGCCTTGGAAGAAGATGAAGATGTTGTTGATTATGTTACCAATGAAGCTAAAGACCAAATTTCAGAAATCAAGAATTAAAAAAAATCCAGGCGCGCGAGTTTTAGGTATTGATCCAGGATTTGGGCGAGTCGGTTATGGCCTGATTGAAGAGAGGCGGGGGAGACTCGCGCTGGTTAGCTTTGGTTGTTTTGAATCATCTAAGACTGAAACTCAAGGCTGGCGTCTTTTGGAAATCAAAAATTTTTTGGCCGAACTCCTGACCCAACAGGAACCAACGATCGCGGCCATCGAGGCCTTATTTTTTTCTAAAAATATAAAAACCGCCCTGGGGGTGGGTGAGGCGCGAGGCGCGATTTTACTCACCTTGGCTGAAGCCGGCCTGCCTCTTTTTGAGCTTTCGCCTCCCCAGATCAAACAAGCGGTGACTGGTTATGGTCGGGCGGAAAAAGGTCAAGTGGCGCGCATGGTCAAGGAGATTTTGGGAATGAAAGAAATCCCCAGACCCGATGACGCGGCTGACGCTCTGGCGATTGCCATTGCCGCTTTACAATTACGAAAGTTTTTGACCCATTTATAATCCCTCCCTTGTTTTTTAGCCCCGAAAAGCGGAACGATAATACTTGGCGGCTTCCTCTGGGGCAACGGCATTGATCGCGACGCCCGAACCAATTTCCACTCCGGCCCAAACACTTCCGCGCGGCGTGATTTTCATATAAAGGTGGACATTTTTGTCAAAAACATTTTCATGGAAATAAAAATTGTAGGGCAGGCCCAGACGATTCGTGGCCATCAAAATTTTCTGAAGGAGATAGGCCCAACCCCGCCGCTCGGTTTCATTTAACTCGGTGATGCTGGTCAGATGACGTCTCGGCAAAAGCCAGACTTCATAGTTATACATTGAGGCATAGGGAGCGAAGGTAATAATTCCCTGACGTTCAGCAATCAAGCGCGGACCCCGCCGCTCTTTTTTAATCACATCACAATAGACACAGGCGCCGTGTTTTAAACGATAGGCCAAGACCCTTTCCGATTTATCTTGGAGTTGAGGCGGGATAAAATTCGTGGCAAAGATTTGAGAATGGGAGTGGGTGATGGTCGCGCCCGCGCTGCCGCCATTGTTTTTGAAAATAATCACATATTTGATTTTTTTGTTTTTGGTGATGTCTTTCACCCGTTGACCATAAAGTTTAAGCAGTTTAGCAATCTTTTCAGCGGGTAAATCTTCAAGTTGGTTCCAGGGGTGAGAAGTCTCGACAATAATCTCCTGCCAGCCGTAAGCTTGAGGATTATTTGGAGAAACAGCCGGGAATTTATTTTTAAGCACGGCAAAATCCCAGCGAGTTCGCGGGCCAATCAGTTGGATGATCTCCTCGCGTTGGATGTTTTCCGGACAAAAAAAGCAAGTCGTGGCGGTCAAGGGCCGCGGTTGGCTCGCGAGGAGATGATGTCGCTTAGCTCTCCGCGGGGCAATGATCACATATTTTTCTTGAATATAATCTCGACGAATTTCCGATCGCATATATTTCGATTCCCGCTCGCGAGCCAAGCAGTTGGCTCGCTTGCTTTATTCTGTGTCCACTTTATGGGGTACAGATCAATGGAGCGGGCAGCGGGAATCGATCACAACTCTCGCTCGCTTCCGCTCGCTCGGTCGCGATCCCGCCTCGCGGCCTCGCTCACCGCAACCTCGCTCGGCATCGCTCCGGCTTTCGATTCCCGCCCGCGAGCCAAGCAGTTGGCTCGCTTGCTTTTATCTTGGAGCGGGCAGCGGGAATCGATCACAACTCTCGCTCGCTTCCGCTCGCTCGGTC
>CAZHKL010000018.1:0-11987 GCA_964532695.1 uncultured Gammaproteobacteria bacterium
GTTCACAACACGGCCTTGATCAAATATCAACCCAAACTTCTGCCCTTGCCGCGGGAACTGGAAATTGCCTATCTCATCACTCGGGGCAAACTCAAAAAAGAAACAGTCGTTGAGCTGCGCAAAGAAAAAACCCTACGGCTCGATCAATTAAAGACTCAATTTGTGGATCAAGTGGCCAAGGATGTGGTTTTATCTTTCCTGGCTCCGGATGGCCTGGTTTCAGACCGGATTTATGGTCTGCCCCTGTCCTTGGACACACTGGTTCTTTATGCCAATCGCGACCTGCTTAACGCCGCCAGCATTCCGGAAACAGCCAAAACCTGGGAAGAATTTTTAAAACAGGTCAAAAAACTGACAAAGATTGATCAAAAAGGAACAATTATCCAAGCCGGCGCTGCCCTCGGCACGGCCAACAATGTCGAACGAGCGGCTGATATTCTTTCTCTCCTGATGATGCAAAATGGCACGGTGATGCAGCAGGATAATTCTATTCTTTTTGCCACCCGACCGCCTGGACTTGAAGGACGAGAGACCCCGCCCGGACTTGAAGCCTTGCGTTTTTACACCGACTTTGCCAACCCAGGCAAGGAAGCCTACAGTTGGAATGCGGAAATGGCCAATTCCCTTGATGCCTTTACCAGCGGACTGGTGGCCTACTTTTTTGGCTATAATTATCATCAACCGCTCATTCGGGCTCGCGCGCCAAAATTAAATTTGACCATTGCCCGGGTGCCGCAGATTGATCCTATGGCTGAAGTTAATTTTGCCAACTATTGGGTCCAGGCGGTTTCAGAAAAAACCAAACACCCGAATGAGGCTTGGGATCTTGTTCAATTTTCTTCCCAAACCGCCCAGGTGAAGAAGTATTTGACGCTGGAGAAAAAATTAACTGCCCTTCGAAGTCTGGTCGCCGAACAAATGGAAAATGAGGAACTGGCCGTCTTTGCCTCCGAATTGCTCACCGCTCAAAGCTGGTACCACGGCAAAAATCCAGCCGCGGCCGAAGAGGCAATAAAAACCATGATCGCTGATGTGGTTTCCGGTCTTGTCTTGCCCGAGCAAGCAATTGGTCTCGCGGCGAGCAAGGTGGCCCAAACCCTGCCCTAGATCTCTCCTATGTTTCGATCAAAAATTCTCAACCTCCGTTCCGTGATCCTCGTCTTGATCGGTCTAATTTTGCCCCTGGTCGTTGAGGCCCAAGTTGAGTTAATTCCCGAATGCGCCTTGAGCAAGGAGGGGAAATGCAGTGTCAATGACATCGTGCAAATGTTTGTTAGTTTTACCCGTTTTCTGCTTGGTTTTGTGGGGGCGGCTGTCTTATTGATGTTGGTCTACGGCGGGTTTCTCTGGCTGGCTTCCGGCGGCAATCTCGACTGGGTTAAAAAGGGGCAGAGCGTTGTTAAAAATGCGATCATTGGGCTGGTGATTGTTTTTGGCTCTTATACGATTGTCCAATTTATTTTCACCGGCTTCAATGTTAAAAAAGAATTCCAAATTGGCCAAGAATGTTTTGAGCAAAACAAACGGGGGATCTGGGTGCCTGACCCAGACAATCCCAAAACAGCGCAGTGCGTCTCTAAATGCGGCGATCCTATCCTTAAAAAAGCCGGCTATGATTGTCTTGATCCTGGGTCAACCGGCGGCTCAAATTGTATTCCTGGTCTTTGCCCAGGCGGAGAAAATAATATGTGCTGCCAATCACCACCCTAGGAATTTTATGATCAAGTTAATCATTTTCTTGTTTGCCTTTTCCGCCTTTGGCCTAGCCATTCCAAAATTAGCTCTTGCTGGTCAATGTCAATGTTGTGACGGTACAACTTTTGAGGCGGTCGAGTCTGGATCCTGTCGAGAGCTCTGCGATCCAAAAAACGGCGGGGCTGAATTTTTTTCTGATTCCACTGGAAAAAAAACCGAATTTAAGACTCAATGCGCGGCAGTCAAACCAAAAGGCGCCGTTGTCGGGCTCGGTCGTAATCCCCTTTGTCCGGATCCTAAAAAACCCTGCGAACTGCCTGACATTATTGGCCGAGTTATCCGGGCGGTCTTGGGAGTAGTCGGCGCCATTGCCCTGGCAATGTTTGTTTATGGCGGTTTTCTTTGGATGACCGGCGTCTCGCGTGGGGAAAAACGGATCCAATACGCCAAAGAAGTGATTATTTGGGCGACTCTTGGTTTGGCAGTAATTTTTGCCAGTTATCTCTTGGTGGACTTCGTTATTAAAGCCGCGAGTCAGTAAATAATATGTTAAAAAAATTCCTGACCATTGGTTATTGGTTATTAATTATCTTGATTAGCGCTCCAGCCAGAGCAGATCAAACAACAGTCTCCTTGACTAATCCTCTCCAAGCTGAAGATATCCCCAGCCTGACCGGCTCAATCATTAAGGCGGTTCTGGGAATTATCGGCGCCATTGCTCTCCTGATGTTTATTTGGGGTGGATTTCTTTGGTTGACGGCCGCGGGCAGTCCTGATAAAATTGAAAAAGGTAAAAATACTTTAATCTGGGCCACCTTTGGTCTAATCCTCATCTTCTCAAGTTACATTATTGCTAATTTTATTATTCAATCGCTGACCAAGGGTTCTTAGGGTCTTCAACGCCTAACCAAATAAAAGGTCGAGGAGGGCACCAACCCTGAACCCTTATCTACCAACTATGAAACAATTTTTCACTTCAAAAATCACTCGATTAGTCGCCGCAGGCACAATAGCGACTGGCGCTATTTTAGGCTTGGCGGCCCGCGCCCTGGCGGTCACTAATCTTGATCTGGGCCTTAATCAAGTTCAAAACACCATTGCTCTGGGCAACCGCGACATTCGCGAAACCATTGCTGATATCATCAATGTGCTGATGGGCCTTTTGGGAATTATTGCCGTGGTGATGATCTTAATTGGCGGCTTCAAGTGGATGACGGCCGGCGGCAATGAAGACAAGGTGGGCGAAGCCAAAAAATTTATCATTCAAGGAATTGTCGGACTGGTTATTATTCTTTCCTCTTGGGCCATTGCTCGTTTTGTTCTCACCCAACTCCAGACAGCCACAACCTAATCTTCCTTTGATTTGGAAAAGGTCCTGATCAATGATCAGGACCCAAGGAATGTTCTTGATGAGGAGAAGGATATTCCTTGGTTATGCTAATTCTTTTGGCGCTTAAAACCGGACTTGAAGAAGCAGCCAAAAATGCCGGCCTGCTCAAGGACAATGCCTCCGCTATTCCCCTTGAGGCTCGCCTCGGCCAATTGATTGGTTCGGCCTTAGCCTTGGTGGGCATTCTTTTTATGATTCTGATGATTTATGGCGGCTTCAAGTGGATGACGGCCGGCGGCAAAGCAGAAGAGGCTCAAAAAGCGCAAACCATTATTAAAAATTCCATAATTGGTTTGATTATTGTGGTGGCGGCCTATCTGATCACGAGTTTTGTGCTCCAAGAAATTCTAAAAGGGGTTGGTCTGCCACCCGCTACTGGATGACCAACAGCGCCAAAATATGATGCGATTTCAATCAAAATTAGCCCAAGGATTAATGTTCAGCAGCTTACTTGACGCGCCAAACCTTTTGAAGAAGGCGGGGAAGGAAGCTTTTGGCAAAGAAGTTGATCCTGCCTCTTTGCCAGAGAAAATTGGCAAAATTATTGCCATCTTTCTCCTGGTTGTTGGGGGCATGTTTTTTGTTCTACTCCTTTATGGCGGTTATAAATGGATGATGGCTCGCGGCAACCCTGAAGAAGCAAAAAAAGCCAAGGAAATTCTTACTGACGCCCTGATTGGATTAATTATTGTTCTGGCGGCCTACGCGGTAAGCGTCTGGGTTGTTGATTTGGTTGGCAAGGCAACAGTCTAAGAGCTGTCTCACTTGATCTTTAACTATGCTTCAGATTCCATTTTTACTTGACATTGGAAAAGGACTGACTGGTGGAAATGATACCCCGCCTTCTCCTCACCAGATCGCGGGTCAAATTATCAATGTTTTTTTATCGGTTTTGGGCGTTATTTTTCTTATTCTCATTGTCTATGGCGGTTATAAATGGATGACCTCTGGCGGCAATCAGGATGACATCAAAAAAGCGCAGGAGATCATCCGAAACGCGGTGATTGGCCTGCTGATTGTTCTGATGTCTTTTGCCATTGCCCAATTTGTGATCAATGCCCTGACCCAAGCAGAAGGCGTGTTGCCGATAGAATGGTAATCAGGGAATAAAAAAAGGCTCAACCCCAGAAGGGCAAAGCCTTTAAGAAACGAATCAATCGAGCCGACCAATGGTTGACTCGAAATAGTAACCACTGGCAATGATGGCTCTCGGGTTCACCCCCGAGTCGCGCATTTCGGAAAGAAGATGAAGAGCTGGCACCACCTTGGTGACCTTTTTTTGATTCTCCATGATCTGGACTTGGGTACCAACCAGCGGACCGTCATAACAACGAATCCGCCAGGTATGCAGCCCAGGTGCATTGAGGAGTAAGTAACCAGCCACCCCTGGCGGCAGAAGGGAACGACTATTCACCAGGTTCCCCTCGATGACTGGCACCAGAGGCAACTGCTGGGCGCCGGTGATTGGATCTCCTCGCGAAAAGAACACTGGCATCTCGTCCACCCAAACCCCCAGCCAACAGGCTGGAACCCGGGTGGTTGTGCCTGGAATTTCCCGCTCAATTCGCGGGAGAATGGCCACTGATCTCGCGCTCTGACCCCAGCCCACAGGCGGCGCGCCGACAAAACCCTGGTGCTGACCAGGAAAAGCCGACACGATCGGCACGTTCATCAGAATGGAGACTTCTTGGGGCTTAGCAGCCGCAGCCTGGGCAGGGGCAGCCGCAGGCTTGGCAGCCGCATCCTTGGCTTTCGGCTGCTTTGGATGCGGCGAACTCGCGCAGGAGAGAACAGAGAGAGCAAGGCAGGCAAACAGAGTTTTTCTCATTGTCTTCTCCTTTTCTAGCGACCAACTTCGACCGCGTCTTGACGAATTCGGTCCAGTTCTTCCTGCATCTGCTGAAGATTCTTCAAGGTATCCTCGCTGCCCAGGCAATCTCTTCGCGCCTGATTCAAGACAACATCTGCCTGATCCAAGAGCTTGACGAGCTTGGCTTGATCAGTCGAAGATGCGGCGCGCAACCGGACAATGTCCATACGCAAGCGATTGAATTCATCCAAATTAGACAGACAACGATCACCGCTCTGTCCAACCGGAGGAATTTGAGCAACAACGCTTGGCCCATTGCCCGCGCCACCAACGCCGCGAGCCGGCGCGGGTGAGACCGCGGGTGTTGGCTCCGCTGTCGCCGGTATGGGCGCGCCTTGGATTACTTGAATATCCAGAAGCGGCGCGGCTGCCTGAGCAAGCTGGTCTCCATAGGCCATACCTGCTGTGGTAAAGCTGCCATACGGCGCTCCGGCCTGAACTGGCCAGAATCCGCCATAAGCAGCAGCGCCAAAGCCATAGCCTCCGTAGAAACCACGATCAAGGATACCAGCCATGGCTGTTTGAATGTCAGCCTGACCAGTTTCTGAAACTGATCCTGGGCCGAAAAAACCAAACCCTCTGACCTGGCGCTCGACCACTCGAGCCCCGCCGCCAGGCATCGGCTGGGTGTGCTTGACCTGCTGTTTCTGCGTCCCGACCGCGCAGGCGGCCGAGATCGCGACTAGCCAGACAACCAGAAACCTCATTGCCTTTCCCTTTCCGCCTCCTCTTTCAAGAGGCTGGGTTATTTGTTATTTGAATCAAAGACCTAACAGTTCCTTATATCATATTTAAGCCAATTTGTCAAACATCCCTCCACTGCCCGGCGGTGAGGTAAGCTCCTCGCTGTCGAGCGGTGGAGCGGATAAAAAAAACGAGGCTAGAGCCTCGTGTTGTCAGGAGAATCAGCGCCGAGCCAAACGGTCTTGTTGGCGGCAATGAGTATCTATTTTTCCGCACCACTCCTCGTGCCACAAATCCCGCACGCCGCGACGGTAAAAAAGAGATCTTTGCTGGCCTCTCCACTCCCACCGACCTTCAAAGTAACCATGATAGGTCGGCGGCCGGCCGCCACAGTACCGATTGGCAGCCGCGCCCCAACTGCCAAACTCTTGGCGGTACTTTCGAAGCTGGACCGCGGTCATAGCCATTGCATCAGCCAGATGATGAGGATCAGCCACGCCATCGCCATTAAAGTCAACTGCGGCTGATGTATACTGCCAAAGGCAAGCGCCATCAGGCCGCGGCTGACAAACCACGAGCTCTTGAGGCAGGTGCTGCATTGGCCCCATTGCCAGAGCATAGGAAGTCCGCACCTCGCTGGCCCGACAGATTCGCTGGCCGCGCTTGGGTCCGCGCTGATAGCGCTGGCGGCACAACGAGACCAATGCCCGCCAATGCTTTTGACACCAGGCCTGACCATACCGAGCCAGACAAGCGCTGTTCGGTCTCACTAGATCAGAAGCGCGATCCCAACTTGGATCCCAGCCTCGGGACAAAAGATCACTCTCTTTTTTCCAGATGCCGTAGAGCAAGCCGCGCGGAACGTGGTAGAAGTGAGCCACGGCATACAAGATCTGGAAACGATCTTGAACTTCAGGCTCGCTCGACGCCTGGCGCGAGACCAAGACCAAAAGGAGGATGAGTCCTGCCAGACCTCTTTTCATGAAAACCCTCCTTGAATGCTGACCTTAACACGAAGCCTGCGAGTTGTCAATCCAATGTATTACATCTCCACCGCTCAGCTGTGGAATAGGCTCGCCACAGCTGAGCGGTGGAAATAAAATGAGCGGTGGAAATAAAAAAAAAGCGAGCTAGAAGTCCAGTAGACTTCCAGCCCGCGAACAGCACCGCAAACAGCACCGCGAACAGCAGCTAGGGCGGCGTGGGCAAGGGCGCCACGCCTTGGGGTGCTGACTCTGACGGCACATCTGCCGCCTCACCGTTGTAACCATTGCCGCTGACCGGCGTGGGGATGGCTGCGCGCTCGGCCATCTCAATCGCCTTGCCCCAGGTCTTGGCCAATCGCTCGGCCAACGCCTGAAGTCGCCTTTCACGACAATCAGGGTGGATCGAGTTAAACCAAGCGCAGTGCATCTGGCGATCAAGCCGGCCAATCGCCAGCCGCAGATCATGCCCAGTAGTGGAGAAGAGGTAAAGGGGGATCAAAAGTCCCCAAGCTACTCCGACTCCGCCGAACATAATCTTCCAGAAAACCTCGACATCATACCCTCGCCAATCAGCCAGGGCATTGCCAAGGATCGCGAGAAGAATCAGTGTCGGCAGAAGAAGGATGGCAAAGTGCCAGAAGGGGAAAACCGCGAGCGTTCCCACTGGCAAAAGCCAGAGCACAATTGTCCGGCGACGATGATCGCGCAAGACAATCGGCCAAAGCTCCTCCCGCAGAAGCTCGAACTTGCCGCGGCGCGGCCGAGCAAGGCCCAACCAAGAAAGACCAACAGTTACTGCCTCCAGGCCGTAACCAATGATCTTTTCCCCAGCGTTTGTGGCCTGACCCAAGAGACCAAGAATGATCTCCAGACCAGAGAAAACCACGAGCAGGACAGCCAAGAAAACAAGGCCGCCCGCAACAACCAGGAAAGACGACTCCAGGTAAAGACCCAGGCCAATCAGGAGGACTGATCCTCCAAAAATAGCCGAAAGTCCGGCCATTCCGGCCCGGATATAGGGCCAGGAAAGACGACCCAGAGTGATGCTGGTGAGAATCGCCTCCTCAACCAGCCCCAGAGCGCTGCGGAAAAAGTTCCGGATGTTGTCCAGACCAAGAGCAAAGGCCGCGCCCAGCAGGGCAGCCAGCCCCGCAAAGCGGCCAATGACCTGAACCACCTCGATTCCCAGATCTTTTGACTGGGAAGGCGGGGTCTCGGCTGCAGGCGGCGCCAGGAAGGGCGCCTCGGTCGCGGTCGCTTTGGGTTCATCTTTCTTTTCATCTTTAGCCATGAGACACCTCCGCCTCAACTACTGGTTCGGATTCCTCGACCACGACCATTTCTTCAGCCTCGTGCCGCGCCTGCTTTTGCTGCCGCAAAAACAGTTCGCGCCGCGCCAGATACCAGACCAAGTAGAGAGCAGCCGCGAACAAGGCAGTGGCAATGGTAAAAACCACTGCTGCTGCCTTTTCCCACTGCTCCATCAGCCGCTCCATTCCCAACCATTGAGCCTTAAGGCCCAATCGGTAGAAACTCACACCGATCAGGGTCAGGATCAGGAGCGCTGCCACCCAAGTCCGAAGACCAACGTGGAAAACCGCCTGCTTTCTTTCCTTGGCTTGCCTTTCTTGGTCCATCTTCTCGAACGCGGCGGTTGCTTCTTCGGCCCTGGCCAATTCTTCAGCCAGAAGCTCGTCACTCAAATCGCCCGGATCATACGAAGCAGACATCCTGACCTCCTTTACGGCAACCGCGCCTTAAGACGTTGATGCCAAGCTCGCAGACGTTGGGTCGTATCTTCCACTGTTTGGGCAGCGGCCTGGGTTGCGGCCCGAAGTTCAGCCACGCCCGAGCGCGCTTGACCCAGAGCCCAATTCCCAGCTTCCTCGGCTCTTTCCTGGAACCGATCCGTGAACATAATCACGGCCTCGTAACGTTGAGCTCGAGGCACAGCCAGCAGTCCTTTCAGCTCTTCCACTGAAGTGAGCCGCTGTTCCAATTCATGAAAGAGACGCGTCCGTTGATCGGGCGCCAGGCCCTGCAGCCAAACATTAAACTCATTCTTCTCGGCAGGGTCAAGCTGCTGGAGAATGGCCAAGGGGCGCTCCTTCTTGGGAGCGCTCTTCTTCTTGGCAGACGCGGCTGTCTCAAAGATTTGAAAACAATCAGCGTGTTTGTTCACGCCTTGAGCTTCAGCGTCTGACCGCGGAATAGCCAGAAAGGTGTAAGCCGGGTTTGGTTTTTCCCGGGACTGCTGTCTGCCCTGGCGATCCTGCCACTGATCAAGAATCGTGCGTGGCGGAATCGCGACACAACTCGGATGATGCGCCTGGGCCTGATCAGGATTTGCCCGAGGCACAACAACTACCACTTGTTCCCCTTCCATTGTCGCGCCTCCTTTGGCATCCTTGGTTGAGATGCCCAGTTGAGCAAGAATCGCGTCAAAACGCGACCCAACTTCAGTCGATGAAAGTTTTCCAGGGGTCGCGGCCAGAGACTTGAAAAACTCATTAAAGGCGTTGTTAGCCAAACGATGAGCCTTGTCCCCAGTCTGTCCGATCGGAAAAATCCGACGCGGCAATTCCAGAAAACCTCCGCCATAAAGAGCCAGGTCGCGGAAGCGCTCTGGTCCAACTGTCTGCACGGCCAGGGCCAAAAGATGACCCAAACCAGGCACGAGAAAGGCGACCGAGCCGCCCTGCTCTCGGATCCCCTCCTCAATTTTCAACTGAAGAGTGTCAATGAGACGGTCAGCCCAGCCTCTCTTACCCGGTTCGTGCGACATAATATTCTCCTTTAAAGACCTCATCTTCTTTTATCATAATTAAGCTGATTTGTCAACAGAGCCTGCTTCTCCAACTCCAAATAAAAAAACCCCGACAAGTCGGGGTCTTGAGGCCTGCGATCCGGTCTAGCTGGCCTGATCCAGCTTGGCCCACTGCTCAAAGACCTTATCCAAGAAACTGGCAATGGTTTTTGGATCCAGATACTTGACTAGCACCTCAGGCGGGAACTGCTCGGCCAGCAGTTCATCCACCACTGGATCCTGGGCCCTGGCCGAAGCCAAGAGACTGATGAGTTTTGAGGTTTTTTTCTGGGCAAAGATGGTCATCATCTGCAAGGCATCCTTTTGAAAGGCGCGATGCAGAACGCCGCGAGGCTCATCCGAAGGAACCGCCACCAAAAGTTCGGCCAACTCTTGGGGATTTTTCTCGGCGCACCGGCTGACGAGTTCCTCCAGCGCCTGATCAAAAAATAGACGGCGATGAGGTCGGCCCTGATCCTCAAGATGGGCATCCACCTCTCCAAAGATGTCAGTCAGGATGCCAATCCGCAATCCCTCTTCAGCCTCGCCTGGCTGGCTGGCCCATTGACCCATAAACCACTGACGCAAGGCCTGAAAGCCAAAGCGAGAAAGAACTTCAGGGGTCAGCACCTGTTCATGATCTGACTCGGTGATTGCCTCCCGAGCCGGAGCCGCACGATACAAGCCGACCGTGCCCGAGGTTTCGGCCCGAGCCTCAACCACCAACTCCAGAGCCCATTGGGGATCATGGAAAATGGATGAAAACAAGGTCCGCCGACCATCAGCCCGGAGATGGTTCAAGAAAACCACATCATCCTGCAGGCTGTCCACAAAACCAGTCAGGGTCAGGACCTCCTTTCCATACCTTTGGGCGGCCTTGGCCAGGGCCAAAGCAAACACTGATTCGGCCATGATTCCCTCCTTAATCAACCGTTGGGCTGACCTTAGCAAAAATTTCTTGGTTTGTCAAGCTGTCGCAGTCGTTTTCGCAAATGCCAAAGATGTTTCAAATCAGCCCAAGCCACAGCCATCAAAGCGATCTTGCTCTTTCGGCGCGGCTCGCGAGTTTCAACCCAAAAAACTGGCAATTCCTTCAAGCAATAACCCAAAACCCGGCCCAGAATCAAGAGTTCCCGATCAAAAGCAAAATGATGATTCTCAACCAAAGGCAAAAGTTCCTTAACCACTCGAGGAGAAACAGCCTTGAGGCCGCAGGCCAGATCTCCTTTCACGCCGATCAAAAACCAAGTCAGCCACTGATAAGCGCGAGAAACAGCCCGCCGACCAAACGAACGTTGAACAATGGCCCCGCTCCTCGTGCGCGAACCATAAGCAATCTCGGTTCCATTCCCGATCGCTTGAATAAGATGAGGCAGGGCCTGAAGATCAGCCGCCAAATCAATATCCATAAAACAAAAAATCGCGGCTGGCCAGTCGAGCCAAGCCTGGTGAATGGCCCAACCCTTGCCCCTGGCCGCGAGATGAAGATATTTCACCTCGGCCTGCGTCTGCTCGAGCCTCTGACCAATCTCGCTCGTCCGGTCAGTCGAGCCGTTATCAGCAATCACCACCGCGATTGCTTTTCCCGGCCAAGTCTTGGAACAAAACTCCAAAACCGCCAAGGTATTTTTCTCCAAAACTAATTCTTCATTCCAAACCGGCAAAACCACGGTTAAAAATCTTTCATTGGATGGCAAAGAGGGTATAGGATTGGTCAACATAGACTTTTTTGGCTCGCCCGGAAAGCAGTAATTGCTGACGTAGGAGCTCGCGCTGATTATCCAAAAAGACATAATCAGCCTTAAATTTTTCCTTCAAGAGTTCGACCACCGCGCCGGCCTGCTCGCCGCGAATAATTTTTTGCGCCAAACGATAAAGTTCAGGGTTTTGGCGGTAAAAAAAGGTCGGATCCAAACCAGAAAGATAGCGCAGATGCGGCGCCCCGGCAAAAAGAATGGGGAAATCATCCCAATCAGTGTTGAAAACAAATTCCCCGGGTTGGGCCTGCTGTTTCAACCAGTCTAAAGCGCCGGAAAAGACCTGCGGCGGATAGCCTTGAATTAAATCTTGACGATATCTAACCAAAGTCAGGCCATTTAAAGCAAAAATCGACAGCGTCAAAATCAAAAGCGACAAAACTATAAACCGCCGTCTCCACCCCAAAAACCAATGCCGGAAAAAATATAACAGATGACGAATCGTTTCTCCAGTCAGAGAAAAAAACGAACCCACGGCCAGCAAAGTCAGGGGAACAAAATAATCAATGTGCCGCTGGGCCTTGAGAGTCAAGAGAGCCGCCAAGACGGCCGCGGCCGCTAATCCAGCCGTCTGACCAACCCTCTCTTGAGAGAAGGGATATTTTTTCTCGGCCACCAGACGAGCCTGAAAAATAAAACCAATAATGGCCAGGACGGCAAACAGCAGAATTAAAAGATTGGGCCACCAAAAAGTCTGAACCCCGGGCGGATACCATTCCGCGCCCACGCCGATCTGACCTTGATAATTCACCACTCCAATCTCCACAATCTGATGCCAAGCGAAAAAAAGATTATGAGG
>CAZHKL010000019.1:0-11308 GCA_964532695.1 uncultured Gammaproteobacteria bacterium
ATCCTTAGGCGGATCCTGTCCATGTTTTCCAAAGGCTTCAAATTGTGATTTTTCAAAATGTTTCATAACTCCCAATTAAAATATCAGTTTTAATCTAACATTTAGCCGCTAATTTCGCAAGCCCTAAAAACCAATTAACTGAACCTCTTCGACCAGTTCAATCCCAAATTCTTCAACCACTCTTTTTTTAACCAAATCAATCAATTGTTTAACCTCGCGCGCAGTGGCCTGGCCGAGATTCAAAATAAAGTTGGCGTGTTTTTCTGAAATCATCGCCTCGCCCTGACGCCGACCCTTAAGTCCAGCTTGTTCAATTAACCAAGCGGCGGGCAACTGACCCCTGAAGATAAATTCTTCCGGCAGAGGAAGGCACCGTCTCCCGGTTTCTAATTTTACTTGGCCCGGCAAAATCAGCGCATTCTTAAAAATACAACCGGCGCTTGACGATTCCAGCGGCTGCTTTTCCCGACGTTGGGCCAGCTTTTCCTCAAGCCGTTGCTGGCAAATAGTTGGGTCATCCTTGGCCAATTCAAACTCGGCCGATAAAATCACCGGTCGAGGATGGAGATGTTTAAAAATACTGTCGCGGTAACCAAATTGACACTGATCCGCGGTTAATTCCTTTATTCCTAATTCAGGATCCATAATTCGCACCCTCTTGACTACCCTCCCCATCTCGCCGCCAAAACAACCCGCATTGCCAAAAATTCCGCCGCCCATTGTTCCGGGCAAAGAAATCGCCCACTCCAAACCAGCTAGCCCAGCCTCGGCTGTTTTTCTAGCCAAAAAAGAAGCCAAGACCCCA
The DNA here is from genome assembly GCA_964532695.1 of uncultured Gammaproteobacteria bacterium. Lineage (GTDB taxonomy): Bacteria > Patescibacteriota > Patescibacteriia > CAZHKL01 > CAZHKL01 > CAZHKL01. The sequence goes on from CAZHKL010000019.1 coordinate 806, forward strand.
GCCTCAACCAACACCCGTCCCCTCTCGGGAATGATTTCATAATAACGATTGGCCGCTTTAATCACTAATCCGCGAAATCCGTCATCAGCGATCAAAACATCTGAACCGCCGCCCAAAATAAAAAAGGGCAATCCCAATGATTGAGCGGTCTGGAACGTCTTGATCAACTCGGTTGATGATTGAGCTTCAAAAAAAAATTGGGCTGGTCCGCCAATCCGAAAATTAGTATAACCAGCCAGCGGTTCATTCTCCCGCAGGCGCTCTCCTAATTGTGATCGAAGACGATCAAGCATCAGAACCGATCTGGCGCGCCAGGGAATCAATATCACCCGCGCCCATAAAAAGAAGCAAATCACCCGGTTGAATTTTTGATAAAAGCAGTTTCTTGGTCTCCGGCAGAGAACCGCCAAAATAAACCGCTGATGGCTGGCCCGTCTCCTCGACGGCCCGGGCCAGATCTTGAGCCTTGGTTCCTTTTGCCTCGCTCTCCCGGCCGCGAACAGCGTAAATTTCCGAGATAATTAAAACATCGGCCTGGACAAATGATTTAACAAAATCAGAAAAAAGCGCTCGCAAACGATGAGACTGATGCGGCTGGAAAATCAAAACCAATCGCCGATCAGGATAAAACTCATGCGCCCCGCGAAGGGTTTCTCGAATCGCGGTCGGATGATGACCATAATCAGAAATGATTAAGGCGCCCTGACGCTCGCCAATGATTTCAAATCGGCGCCAAAGACCAGGAAAAGATTCCAGAACCGCCTGACCAATATCCTTGCTTATTCCCAATTCTGAAGCCAAACTCAAGGCCGCCAAGGCATTGGCCACATTGAATCGGCCGGGAATCCGCAGCGAGAATTCACCGAGATTTTCCTGACGCGGCTTGGTTCGGAGGACTGTAAACCGCTGATGACCGATTCGGGTCTCGAGCGATCGAGCAAGATAATCGGCCGGATTCTCCAGTCCATAGGTCACCAGATTAGGCGGCGGCGCGAGATCATTGATCGAGACCTCGTCATCAGCATTTAACAAGCAACGACCGAATTGAGGCAAACGATCAACAAAAACCTGAAAGGTCTCGCGAATGTGATTAAGATCGCGGTAAAAATCCAAATGATCTTCCTCAATATTAGTGATGACAATGATCTCTGGTTGGAGATGCAAAAATTTGGCCTGATATTCATCCGCCTCGAGCACAAACCAATTACTCTGACCGACTCGGAGATTGCCCAAGGGAAAATTCTTGACCTTACTGCCGACAATCACCGTCGGATCAAAACCGCCAGCCTCGAGCAACAAACCAATGAGCGCCGTGGTCGTGCTCTTCCCATTGGTTCCGGCCACGGCAATCAAACGTTGACCCTTGGTCAATTCGGCCAGCGCCTCGGCCCCGGATAATTCCAAAATTCCCAATTCTCTTGCCTGAACCCGTTCTGGATTATCTCGAGGAATGGCTTCAGAATAAATCACCAGATCGGCTCCCTGGCTGTGTTGTTGATCGTGGCCAATAATGATTCGAACGCCAGCGGCCGCCGCCTCGCGAACAATCTCTGAATCCTGGGCGTCAGAACCACTGACAGTTTTGCCTTGCCTAACCAATAATTTTGCGATCGCGGAAATTCCAATCCCGCCAATGCCGACGCAGTGAACCCGTGACGTCTCTTCGAGGCTCGTCATAATCTCATCTTATCGGAAACCTGAACTGACGAAAAGACCGCTCCCGCCAGCAGCGGGTCGCGGCTTCTCGCGCCACTTAAGAGTGACCAAATTATTAAACCACGCCCTGACCTTAAAAACAAGTTGACAAAAACCAACCAAGGACTAAAATAGAGCCGGGATTCTATGAAGTTTTTTTCTCAAATTAAAAAAGTCAGGGAACAGCCGTCAATCCTGGCGCTTGAGGACCAGGAAATTGCCGCGGCCATCAAACACGAACTCCAACGTCAGAAGACAGTGCTGGAGATGATTCCTTCGGAAAATTTTGTTTCCCTGGCCGTGCTGGAAGCCATGGGCACGGTTTTGACTAATAAATACTCTGAAGGTTACCCGGGAAAACGTTATTATGGCGGCAATCAGTGGATTGATGTGGTGGAAACCTTGGCTGTGGAACGGGCCAAGAAACTTTTTGGCGCTCCTTACGCCAATGTCCAACCCCATTCTGGCTCGCAAGCCAACCAAGCCGCCTATTTTGCCACTCTCAAACCAGGAGAGAAAATGATGGGGATGTCCCTGGCCATGGGCGGGCACCTGACCCATGGTCATCCCTTGAATTTTTCTGGAGTTTTTTATCAAGTCATTCCTTATGGTGTCAGAAGAGATGGCTATCTGGATTTGGATGAAATTCGGGAATTAGCTCTTCGCGAACGGCCGCGAGTCATTGTTTCCGGCGCCACGGCCTATCCCCGACAAATTGATTTTGCCGCCTTTGCCCAGATTGCCCATGAGATCAACGCCGTAGCCGTGGCTGATATCTCGCATGTGGCCGGCCTGGTGGCGGCCGGGATTCATCCCCATCCCTTTCCCGAGACTGATCTGGTCACCACGACCACCCATAAAACCTTGCGCGGTCCGCGCGGAGCAATTATTTTGGCTCAAGAAAAATTTGAATCAGCCCTGAACAAGGCCATTATCCCGGGCTTGCAAGGCGGGCCACTCGAGCATATTATTGCGGCCAAGGCTGTTGCTCTGGCTGAAGCAATGAAACCTTCTTTTGGAAACTATGCCCGCCAAGTGGTGCGAAACGCCCAAGCCCTGGCCGAAAGCTTGTTGGCGGAAGGTCTTTCCTTGGTTTCCGGCGGCACGGACAATCATTTGATTTTGATTGATCTGACGACCCTAAATCTGGGCGGCCGAGAAGCAGAAGAAATACTGGACACGATCGGAATTACGGTCAATAAAAACATGATTCCTTATGATCCGCGCAAACCGCTTGATCCTTCAGGCATCCGACTAGGCACTCCCGCCTTGACCACGCGCGGTTTTGAAGAAACTGATTTCCAAATCATTGGTCAGATCATTGCCCAGATTCTCAAAAATCCAACCAATGATCAAACCAAAATCCGGGCCCAAAAAACCATTGGCGAACTCACGGCCGCTCACCCGCTTTACCCAGACTTATGATTCTGCTCGAGGGTCAAACCCTAGCCGCCAAAATTAGAAATGAGGTAAAAGAAAAAATCAAAAAGCTCGGCCTGAAGCCGGGCTTGTCCGTCATTTTAGTTGGCGAAGATCCGGCCAGCCATCTCTATGTCAAGCTGAAAGAGCGGGCCTGCGCTGAAGTTGGCATTAGATTTGAAAAATACCTTTTCCCCAGCCAGACGCCCCAAGCCGAGATCATCAAGAAAATTCAAACCCTTAACTGGCGACCGGAGATTCAAGCGATTTTAGTCCAAGTCCCACTCCCGCCGCCGCTTTCGGAAGAAAAAATTCTAGCCGCCCTTGATCCAAGAAAAGATGTTGACGGATTTCACCCCAAAAATCTTGAACTCTTGTTAGCCGGCCAACCCTTCATTATTCCCGGTGTCGCCCAAGGAATTATGACCCTGCTTAAATCAAGCGGTCAATCTCTGATCGGGAAACAAGCCGCGCTTCTGGTCAACAGTTTTACTTTTGCCGCGCCCTTGAGATACCTCTTGGAAAAAGAAGGCGCTCATCCTCATCTAATCTTAGCGCCAAAAAATCTTGAAACAATCACTCCTCAACTGGCCAGCGCGGAAATCCTGATCACGGCCATTGGTCAGCCGCGGGCTATTACTCGCTCAATGATCAGAGACGGGTCCCTGATCATTGATCTGGGCACTAATCGCTTAAATGACGGTCGAGTAGTCGGTGATGTTGATTTTGAAACCATTAAAGAAAAAGCCGGCGCCTGCTCGCCGGTTCCGGGCGGGGTTGGACCGCTGACCGTGGCGATGTTAATTCGCCAGACCTTCAGGCTGGCCAGCCGGGCGACGACGGCCGATCAAAAAAGCGGTCAGGCCGCCCACGAGCAGAGTCTCGAACGCGCCTAACCAGCGAGCCGGTCCCAGCAACGTTGGCCAAGGCAGCATAAAAAAGTAGACATAGACCAGACTGTCCAAGATAAAACCCAAAACCAGCCAGACCGCCACCACCTTCAGACCGTCAAACCACTGACCGCGACCAATCAAACGGATGAAAAAGAGCCAAGTAAAAATTAAGGCCCAGACGCCAATCGAAAAATAAGAGATCAAGTTCAATAAACCAGGCGACCAGTCGAGTAACGCTTCCACCAAGGTTAAAACCAGACCGACCAACCAAAGCAGAAATCCATAACGGATAATTCGCCAGACAGACATAGAAATTCTGAATTAATAGCCGCGGAAAAAAACCACGAGTTCAACCAAGGCGCCGGAAAAAAATATCAAACCAATTAAAAGCGGCAACCATCGTCCTCGCCAAGACAAATTCCGGCCTTTCAATTTCCAATACATCGCCACCAAGAGCAAGGCGGTCAGGCCGCCAAAAAATCCGCCGGCCAAACCAATGATTTGAATAAAATCCTTGGCCCCGGCCAAGAAAAGCGCCAGGGGCACGCCTAAAGCCAAAAGCCAAGCTCCCAATCGCGACCGATGATAATCGATGACAAAAGTCTCAAGTTGATTCATTAAAAAAGTCAAATAAGAAGTAATAATCGCCAAGAATCCAAAAATTCCGCCCCCAACTATGACCCAAGGACCAAGAGAGGCGGCCAATCCAGAGATAGCGTCTGGGCTGGTGGCCTCGCCAGAAACACCAACCACCACCAAACCAAAAAGTCCAGTCAAAATAGCGGCGATGACCGTGCCGGCGATAATCACGCCGCGCAAACGAGCCCGGGCCTCGCGCGCTAAAAGATCCTCCAATTCGGGAATAACAGCCAGCCCGGACAAAGAAAAAACAATCACCCCATAAGGCAGGAAAAAATAAACCGGCCGCCAAGTCAAGAGATTACTGAACTCAATCTGGGGGACGCCGGCCAAGAGGAGAAAAAGGATGATGATGACTAAAAGACTGGAAAAAATAATTTCACTGCTCCCCATCCGGCGCAATCCGCGCCCAACAATCAAAGCGCCAAGCAGGGCAAAAATTAACTGATAGATCAACAACTGACCGCCAAAAAAGGGTTGAAGCAACATCGAAAGAAAAATCCCGCCCAAAATCAGATAGGCAATAATTCCCAGCCAGCCGCCAAAAATTCCCAAAACCGCGCCCAAACGTTTGCCCAGAGGACCAAAAATCACCCCAGCAAAACCAGGCAGCCGATGTTTGGCCCGAATGGCTAAAATAATCTCGCCAAAATAAAGATGCAAAAACATGATCACGATTCCCATGACCAAAATATAAATCAAACCCATCCCCACGCCCGCGCGGCTCATGACATAGGGCACCGCAAAAATTCCCGCTCCAATAATTGTGCCCACCAGCGAGGCCAGGGCCCTTCCGGTCCGCCTCCATCCTCCTAACATATGGATCAAGTATATCATAAAAATTACTTATCCACATCATCCTCACTCTTGATCAACTTGCTAATTATTTTTTGCTCACTTATGATAACGAAGAGAATATGACTGATCGTCTGCCGCCGCAAAATTTGGAGGCCGAACAATCGCTCCTCGGTTCTCTTTTGATTGATCGCGACGCGATTGTTAAAATTGCTGATCTGGTCGCTCCGACTGATTTCTATCGCGAGGCTCATCAAAAAATTTTTGAAGCCGTTCTTGATCTCTTCCGAGCCCGAGAACCGATTGATCTGCTCTCGGTTGGCAATCGTCTCGAAGAATGCAAACAATTAGAATTGACCGGCGGTCGAACCGCCTTGGCCGCCCTGGCCAACCTGGTGCCCACGGCCAGTCATGTCGCCCATTACGCGGGCATTGTGGTGAAAAAAGCCACGCTTCGACGACTGATCACCGCTTCAACCGAAATCGTCGGACTGGGCTATGAAGAGGCTGAAGATGTGGAAAAAACCTTGGATCAAGCTGAACAAAAACTTTTTGCCATTTCCCAACGCGCTTTGCGGCACACCTTTGTGCCCATCCGTTCCGTTCTGGACGAGGCCTTTGAACGGATTGAAGAACTGCACCGTGAAAAAGGAAAACTGCGCGGTCTCTCCACTGGTTTTACCGAACTGGATAATCTCCTGGGCGGACTCCAAAAATCAGATTTGATCGTGCTGGCCGCTCGACCCTCGGTCGGCAAAACCACCCTGGCTTTGGACATTGCCCGCCTGGTGGCCACCCGAGGGAAACTGCCGGTCGGCATTTTTAGTTTGGAGATGTCCAAAGAACAATTGGTTGATCGCTTGATCTGCGCTGAAGCCAATGTGGATCTTTGGCGAATGCGCACCGGCAAACTGGCCGACAGTCCGGATCATGACGACTTCCCGCGGATTGGTCAGGCCCTTTCCACTTTAGCCGAGGCCCCAATCTTTATTGATGATTCGCCCTCGGCCAATGTGATGGAGATTCGCGCCAAGGCGCGCCGTCTGCAAATGGAACACGGCCTCGGACTGCTGATGATTGACTATCTCCAACTGATGGAATCGCGCAACAAAATTGAAAATCGGGTGCAAGAGGTGGCCGAGATTACCCGTTCGCTCAAGGCCATTGCCCGTGAACTCAATCTTCCCGTACTGGCTCTTTCTCAACTCTCCCGAGCCGTGGAAATGTCCAAACCCGCCATTCCCAAATTAGCTCACCTCCGAGAATCCGGTTCAATCGAACAAGATTCAGATGTGGTTCTTTTTATCTACCGCAAGGCCGCGGATAAAAACTATCGCTTTGATGATTTGGCCCCGGATGAACGGGGTCTGGCCGAGATCCATATTGCCAAACATCGCAATGGTCCGACCGGCCTGATCCGTCTTTATTTTGACGCTGAACGAGTGACCTTTCGCAGTTTCGAACGACAAATAACCGGCGCCCCGGCCGGAATGCCGGCCGGCCGCTTTGAACCATTTTAATATGTTCAACAAACTCAAACAGATCCGCGACCTCCGAGCCAAGGCCAAGCGCGTCCAGACCGCCTTAAAGGACGAAAGCGCCGAGGGCACCGGGGCCTGGGGAAAAATTAAAATCAAAATGAGCGGCAATCAAGAGGTGCTGGAGGTGTCGGTTGATCCCGATCTGCTCAAACCAGAGGAACAAAAAAAACTCGAGGCCGGCCTTCGCGAGGCGATCAATGCCGCGATCAAAAAAGTCCAACGGGTCATGGTCGAAAAAATGCAAAAGATGGGCGAACTCAAACTATGAATTCTCATCTCCCTGATCCGATTCGAGTCTTGGCCGCTCTTTTTAAGGAGTTGCCGGGCGTGGGCCCCAAAACCGCGCTCCGTTTTGTTTTTGCCCTGCTGAAAAGGCCGCCGGTCGAGGTCCAAAAGTTGGCTCGGGCTCTGCTCACCCTTCATCAGGCAATTAAAAATTGTGAAACCTGCGGCGCGATTGCCTCAAAAACACCCTGCGCTCTTTGTCTTGATGAGAAACGTGATTCGGCTCTCCTCTGCCTGGTGGCGGAAAGCCGAGACATCGCGGCCCTTGAATCAACCGGAGAATTCAATGGCCGCTATCATGTTCTCGGCGGTTTGCTCTCGCCGCTTGAAGGTTCAACCCCTGATCTGCTCCGACTTGACGAATTATTTAACCGCCTCGGCCAAGGACAAATCAAGGAAGTGATCTTAGCTTTTTCTCCAGATCTGCGCGGCGAATCAACCATGCTTTTTTTAATGAAACGTCTCTCAACTTATCCTTTGAGAATCACTCGCCTGGCCCGCGGTCTGCCCTTGGGAGCGGAACTAGAATACGCTGACGAGGTCACCTTGGGCGACGCCTTGCGTGGCCGACGCGAAGTTGTGGATAAATCACTTGACCTTTCCTCTAAAAAAAATTCGTGATATAATTTTCTTTGTGAGCCCCATGCTCTCTCTCTATTCCAGAGGAGAACTGGAGATTAATTCATAATCCCGTGCTTCACCGCCAACTTCTGTAGAGTTGACGGGCCGATCCTCCGCAGTCAAGTGGAGGACACGTGTACGGGAAACGCAATGGCTATCGGATTTTTGGTTCTCTTCACCCTGGCCTTCATTGGGGTGACGGGCTGGCAAGATCGCCAAGGTCTTGAGGGCGGAACGCCCAAAAAGGCCCTGGCTGTCACGATTTTCGCGGTTGTCCTGCTTGCCTTTCTCGCCATCGTCATGCCTAGGGTCTGATTAAGCAGAACCAGTCACCTAAGCAAAAACATCCCCGATTGATTGGGGATGTTTTTGCGTTTAGACGATCTTTTCAATCTTGATTTTAGAATAAGGCTGGCGATGACCAACCTGACGCCGATAGCGAACCTTGGGTTTAAATTTGATGACGGAAATTTTTGATCCTTGACCATGCTCGAGCAACCGCGCCTCAACTCGAACCCCCTCGAGTCGAGGTTGACCTATCCGCACATCCTTTCCCTCTTCATCAGCCACGAGCAGCGCTTCCAGTTCGAAAACCTCGCCCGGCTCGCGCGCAATTTTCTCAATTTTAAGCACTTCCCCTTCCCGCACTTTATATTGTTTCCCTCCGGTTTTAATCACCGCAAGCATAGATTTTTTAACCAATAGATCTAGTCTAGCAAAGCCACTGGCCGCGTCAAGCTGCCCATCACCTCTTAACCCGGCTTATAGACTGGTTGGATTTTGATGATGACGATACTTGCTGACCAAAACAAGCAAACCCCCGCCCATAATCATCAGTCCTGAAAGAAAACCAAGGGCGGCCAGCTTTTCCTGGCTCTGCAGGATTAAGGTCAAGGTCCCAAAAAACGCGGCCAAGATATAAAAAATAATTACGGCCTGACGAGATGAAAAACCAGCCTCGAGCAAACGAAAATGAAGATGCTTTGTATCGGCGCGAATCGGTGATTTTTTCTCCCAAAGGACGCGGCGCAAAATCACCCAAGCGGCATCGAGCACCGGAACCCCCAAAATCAGAAGAGTCGTGGCGATCTTTCCGCCGGAAATAATCGCCAACCCTCCCAGCAGGAAACCAGCCCAGAGACTTCCGCCCTCACCCAAAAAAATTTTGGCCGGATGAAAATTAAAAAACAAAAACCCCAGAAAAGCCCCGGCCGCCATCAGGGCAAGCAGACCGACTGACGGCTGATACCAGAGATGGGTCATAGTCAACAAAAAAATCACCAATAAACCAATCACGGTCAAGCCCGAGACCAAACCATCAAGTCCGTCTAAGAACTTGGTCGTGTACATCAATCCCAGAAGCCAAACAAAAGTAAAAAAATCAGCCGGCAGGGTGAGACGGTAGGGAATCCCCTGCCACCAGAACAAGATTCGTTCCCACCAAACCAGAGAAATCACGCCTCCCCAGGGATTAGTCACTTCCCGAATACCGATGCCGCTCGCGATCACCACCAGCGCCGCCAGAATCGGAAAAATAATCTGCCGCCCGGGCCGCAGGTTGTAACGATCGTCCAGAAAACCGCCGATCATCAAAACCAGACCGCTAACTAAAAGTCCAATAATTTTTTTAATGGGCAAAGCTGGCGCAAAAAATTGAGGAGCAAAAAAAATAATGGCTAAAACCACTATCCCAAAACTCAAAAATGGCGCGAGTCCGCCCAAGAGAGGGGTGGACTGACGATGAATCTTCCGCCCCTCTTTTGGTTCATCCATCACCTCCCAATGCCGCGCCAACCAGATAATCGCCGGCGTCAGGATCATCGAGATGACCGCGGCGCTGCCCCCGACGAGCAGAAAAATCATATCTCCGGAGCTTTTCTAATTTCCAGAGTTCCGCCCGGTTTGAGAAGAATGGTATCGCGACGGCCGATTTTTTGCGTCAGCAAAAAGTTAGCCAAGGCATTTTCCACTCGATCCTGAATCGCGCGCCGCAGAGGTCGAGCGCCGAAAACCGGATCAAAACCAATTCTAGCTAATTCCTCGGCCGTCTCATCCGTCACCTCGAGCTTGATTCCCCGACCCTCCAATCGTTCTCGAACCTGGCCAATCAAAAGCCAGGCAATCTGAAGGATCTCATCAGCCGAAAGCGGACGGAAAACAATAATCCCGTCAAAACGATTCAAAAATTCAGGGGTAAAATATTGACGCAAAACCTCATTGACTAATAGATCTCGAATCTCCTCAATCGCGGTTCCCTTCCGCCCTTCGTCCTGAATCAATTGCGAGCCGGCGTTGGAAGTGGCAATCAAAATGACATTGGTAAAATCAATGACCCGACCGCCGTTATCCGTAATCCGTCCGTCATCCATCACCTGCAAAAAAACATTAAGAACATCTCGGTGAGCTTTTTCCAGTTCATCAAGCAAAAGCAGGGTAAATGGCTGTCGCCGCACGGCTTCAGTCAAAATTCCGCCGGCCGTCTCGCCCGGCGGTCCAATCAAGCGATAGATCGAAGCCTGGTCCTGATATTCGGACATATCCAATCGGGTCATTGCTTCTTCCCGGCCAAAATAGACCGCGGCCACGGTCTTGGCTAATTCCGTCTTGCCCACGCC